>NZ_JBHWJQ010000003.1:142306-197310 GCF_042731435.1 Streptomyces sp. NPDC059861
AACGGGGCCCCGGGGGTGGTGGTTGGTGGGTCCCCGCACATTCGGGCTAGGGGGGTGTGATGTTTGGTCCCTGCGCCGGGCCCGGGGGGGGGGGCGCGCCGCGGGTGCCGGCGGCTCGCCTCCTCCTCGACGGCTCAGCCCTTCTGTTCCACCCGCACCCAGTCCACCTCCACCTGCACTCCCCCGCCCGCGATCCGGTCCACGCTCGACTGGGGCAGGCCCCAGTAGGGAGTGGTGACCTGGTTCCAGCCGGCGGGGTACGCGCCCCCCAGGGCCAGGTTCAGGATCACGTACTGGTTGTGGTCGAAGACCCACTGGCCGCGCGTCGACTCCAGCTTGTTGCGGGTCGTCTGCTGGACGAGGCGGTCGTCGACGTAGAAGTCCATGCCGGTGGGCGTCCACTCCACCGCGTAGGTGTGCCACTGGTCGGCACGGCCGCCGTTCGGGTAGGTCTGGCGGGCGCCGATGTTGCCGTCGGCCGAGTAGCCGGGGCCGTGCAGGGCGGTGCTGGTCCAGTCCGCGTAGCCGACGTTCTCCATGATGTCGGTCTCGCCGGAGGACGGCCAGGAGAGGGACGGGTCGTCGACGTTGCTGCCCAGGAGCCAGAACGCGGGCCAGAAGCCGTCGCCGACCGGCAGCTTCATGCGGGCGCTCACCCTGCCGTAGGTGAAGTCGAATTTGGTGTTGGTGTCTATGCGGCCCGACGTGAAGTCGTACGTGCCGCCGCCCGCCTGGGTGCAGCCCTTGCAGTGCTTGGCCCGAAGCACCAACGCGCCGTTCTCCAGGCGGATGTTGTCCGGGGAGTCGACGTACGCCTGGGACTCGCCGTTCACCGAGCCCATCTCCGTGCCCGTGCGGACCACCCGCCACTTGCCGCGGTCCAGTGACGGCGCGGTGAAGTCGTCGAAGAAGGTGGTGCGGTACGTGCCGGGCTGGTCGCCCGGCAGCGCCGGGTACGCCGCCGCCGCGCTGCCTCCCGTGCCCCAGACCTCGAACTCGTAGAGGGAGTAGCCGAACTGGGCCGTGTGGGGCGCCGGGTTGTGGAAGGAACGGCGTTCCTTGCCTAGCATGCGGACGTAGCGGCCGGTGGCCGGGGTCGGGAGGCGGACCGAGTCGTGGCGGCCGGTCGCCTCGCCGGGTGACTTCACGTCCGCGCGGCGGGCCGCGACCTCGGCGGCCGTCGGGCGGTACACCGTGCGCCAGGTGCGGTTGTCGTCCGAGACCTGGAGTTCGTAGTCGACCGCGTAGGCCGCCTCCCAGTACAGGTCGACGGTGTCGATCGTCGAGGTCGCGCCCAGGTCGACCGAGACCCAGCGGTTGGCGTTCCAGTCGCTGGACCAGCGGCTCACGTCCGCCTTCAGGTCGGCCGGCCGGCCGCCGTCCGTGACGAAGGCGGGCGAGTTGCCCGCGTGCTGGTAGAAGTTCGCGTACGCCGGGTGGTTGAGGGCCAGGTTGGTGCGCGTGGTGGACGCGGGGGCCGGTTCGCCGCCGTAGACCTTGAAGGAGAACAGGGAGTAGCCCCAGGCGGTGGCACGCTCGACGCCGCGCATGCGGACGTAGCGGGCCGTCACCTCCTGCGGATACGTGTGGGCCGTGACCGAGCCGCCCGTGCCGGCCGTCTCCGTGTAGAACGGGGTCCAGTCGGTCCCGTTGCGCGAGGCCTCCAGGACGTACCTCTTGCCGTACGCCGCCTCCCAGTCCAGTACCACCCGGTCGACGCGGATCGTCGAGCCGAGGTCGACGCGGATCCAGGCGTCGTCGGCGAAGTTGCTCGACCAGCGGGTACCGCCGTTGCCGTCGAAGGCCAGGCCGGGCGCGGTGCCGGCGTTCTCGCTGCCGGAGGCCGTGACGGAGGACGGGACGGCCGCGTAGGCGGAGGCGGCCCGGTCGGTGTCCCAGGCCGCCACCGCCGACGGCCCGGCGACGGCGGGTGCGGTGAGGCCGGGTCCTGCGGACAGCAGGGCGACGGCCGTCAACGCGGTCACGAGGAGGCGGGGTGTGCGGAGCTGCATGCGGGTCTCCTTACGCGCGGATGTCGTGGTGATTGCCGTACTGATTGCCGTGCTGCGGGGATTGGCGTGCACCTGACAGGCAAAGTGAAATGTCGGGGAGCCGTGGTGGACGCGGACTCCCGCGACCGCGCCCACCACGGGGTCTGTCGACCCGCCGGGCCCTTACGCCGCCTCGCGCACCCGGCCCCGGTGGTCGCGGACGATCTCCGCGTAGCGGTGGCCGGAGCCCTTGATCGTGCGGACCTGGGTGGCGTAGTCGACGTGGACCAGCCCGAACCGCTTGTCGTAGCCGTACGCCCACTCGAAGTTGTCCAGCAGCGACCAGGCGAAGTACCCCGCCAGCGGAGCCCCCTTGCGGGCCGCCGACGCGCACGCCGCCAGGTGCTGCTCCAGGTAGGCCCGGCGCTCGGGGTCGTCGATCGTCCCGTCCGGGCGGACCACGTCCGGGAAGGAGGAGCCGTTCTCCGTGACGTACAGCCTGCGCGGGCCGTACTCCGAGGTCAGGCGCAGCAGCAGTTCCTCGATGCCGCTCGCGTCGATCTCCCAGTCCATGCCGGTGCGCGGGACGCCGTCACGGCGGACGGTGCGGACCTGGGGGGCGGGGGCGGTGGGGTCGTCGGCGACCGTCTGCGGGAAGTAGTAGTTCAGGCCCAGCCAGTCCAGCTCCGCTCCGATGGCCGCCATGTCGCCCGGCTGCTCGGGGAGTTCCACGCTGTAGACCTCCCGCATGTCCTGAGGGAAGCCCCGGCCGTGCACCGGGTCCAGCCACCAGCGGTTGGTGTGGCCGTCCATGCGGCGGGCCGCCGCCAGGTCCTCCGGCCGGTCCGTCGCCGCGTGGATCGTGGAGAGGTTGTTCACGATGCCGACCTGGGCGTGCGGGGCCGCCGATTTGATGGCCTGCATGCCCAGACCGTGCGCCAGCAGCAGGTGGTAGGAGGCCCGGACCGCCGCCGTCAGGTCCGTCCAGCCGGGGGCCATCTTGCCCTCCAGGTGGCCGATCCAGGCGGAGCACAGGGGCTCGTTGAGCGTCGCCCAGTGGGACACGCGGTCGCCGAGGCGCTCCGCCACCACGGCCGCGTAGGCCGCGAAGTGCTCGGCCGTCTCGCGCTCCGGCCAGCCGCCGCGGTCCTGGAGCGCCTGGGGCAGGTCCCAGTGGTAGAGGGTGACCGAGGGGGTGATGCCCGCCTCCAGCAGCCCGTCGACCAGTTCGTCGTAGAAGGCCAGGCCCTTCGGGTTCACCGGGCCGTCGCCGCCCGGTACGACGCGCGGCCAGGCGATCGACAGGCGGTAGGCGTTGGTGCCCAGCCGGCGCATCAGGTCGATGTCCTCGCGCCAGCGGTTGTAGTGGTCGCAGGCGACGTCGCCGTGGTCATCGCCCGCGATCTTGCCCGGGGTGTGCGAGAACGTGTCCCAGATCGACGGCGAGCGGCCGTCCTCCGCCACGGCTCCCTCGATCTGGTACGCCGAGGTGGCCGTGCCCCACAGGAAGTCGTGCGGGAGTGCGGCGAGGTCGATGGTCACGGAAGTCCCTTCGGATACAGGAGCGTTGGTCACTTGACGGCCCCGGCCGTCAGCCCGGCGACGAGATAGCGCTGGAGCAGCAGGAAGCCCGCGACCACGGGGACGCTCACCACGAGCGAGGCGGCCATGATCTGGTTCCAGTACACGTCGTTGAGCGTGGAGTAGCCCTGGAGGCCGACCGCGAGGGTGCGGGTGGTGTCGTTGGTCATCACCGACGCGAAGAGCACCTCGCCCCAGGCGGTCATGAAGGCGTAGACGGCGACCGCGACGATGCCGGGGATCGCGGCCGGCACGACGACCTGCACCAGGGCGCGCAGCGGGCCGCAGCCGTCCACCAGTGCCGCCTCGTCCAGGTCACGCGGCACCGAGTCGAAGTAGCCGATCAGCATCCAGATCGAGAACGGCAACGAGAACGTGAGATACGTCAGGATCAGGCCGCCCCGCGAGCCGAACAGCGCGATGCCGGTGGCGTTGCCGATGTTGACGTAGATGAGGAACAACGGGAGCAGGAAGAGGATGCCCGGGAACATCTGCGTCGACAGCACGGTGACCGAGAAGACGCGCTTGCCGGGGAAGTCGTAGCGGCTGACGGCGTAGGCGGCGAAGACGGCGATCACCACCGAGCAGACCGTCGCCGCGCCCGCCACGACGAGGGAGTTCACGAAGTACTTGGCGAGCGGGACCGTCGACCAGATGTCGATGTACGGGCGGACGGTCAGCTCGCTGGGCAGCCAGCGGAACGAGCTGGAGACGTCCTGGAGCGGCTTGAGGGAGCTGGAGACCATGACGTACACCGGCAGCAGGACGAAGCCGGTGAGCAGGGTCAGGAAGATCCGGCGGGTCCACAGGAAGGAGCGGGGCGCCGCCATCGGAGACCTAGACATGGGTGGACCTCCGGCCACGTGACGTCAGCAGCAGGTACACGCCCGTCACGACGAGCAGGAAGAGCAGCAGCAGGACCGACATCGCCGAGCCGGCGCCGAAGTTCCAGGTGACGAACGACGACTGGTAGATGTGGATGGAGATCAGGTCGGCCGCCGCCGGTGCCGCCTTGCCGAACAGGACGTACGGCGTGTTGAAGTCGTTGAAAGTCCACAGGAAGAGCACCAGGACCAGCACCTGGTTGACCGGGCGCAGCGAGGGCAGGGTGATGCGGCGGATCTGCTGCCAGACGCCGGCGCCGTCCAGCGCCGCCGCCTCGTACAGGTCCCTGGGGATGTTCTGCAGACCGGCCATCACGATCAGGAAGGCGAACGGCCAGCCCTTCCAGACCGAGACGACGAGCAGGGCGATGAAGCTGTTGTCGCCGATCAGCCAGAAGGAGGGCTTGTCGGTGAGGCCCAACTGGTCGTGCAGGACGTGGTTCACCAGGCCGTTGTCGTGCTGGAACATGAACGCCCAGGTGATGACGGCGGCGTAGACGGGCAGCGCGTACGGCACCAGGAACAGCGCGCGCAGCAGGCCCCGGCCGCGGAACGTGTCCTGCATGCAGATCGCGGCGGCGGTGCCGAGGAACCAGCACAGGCCGACGGACAGGATCGTGAAGGCGCAGGTGATGAGGAACGAGTCGAGCAGCGCCTGGCCGACGGGGGCGTCGAAGTCCACCGACATGCGGTAGTTGTCGACGCCGGTCCACGGGGCGAGGCTCCAGTCCCGGATGTAGAACTGGGTGAGTTCCTTGAAGCTCATCACGATGCCGATGACCATCGGCACCAGGTGGACCAGGAGTTCGAGGGCCAGCGCGGGGAGCAGCAGCAGGTAGGGCAGGCCGATCCGGCGGATCCGCCCGGTGCGGCGGCGGGGGCCGCGCGCCGCACCGGGGGAGTTCTTGCCGACCGTCCGCTCACCGGGCCGTGCCGAGGCGGTGGTGGTGGTCATGGTGGTGTCCGGGCTCACTTCGTCGGCATCTGCTGCTGGGCCTTGGCGAGCGCGGCCTTCACGGACTCGGTGGTCACCTCGCGGCCGGCCGCGGCGTCGGCGAACAGCTCCTTGACCGCCGTGCCGACGGCCGTCTCGAACTGGGACTCGTCCGGGACCTGGGGCAGCGCGGAGGCGCTGCTCGCCAGGGTCTCGCGCAGGACGGCCGTGGCCGGGGAGTTGAACGCCGCGTCGGACTGCGCGGCCTTGACCGGCGGTATGGAGCCGTAGGCCTTGTTGAGGATCTTCTGCTCGGCGTCACTGGTCATGAACTTCACGAACTCGGTGGCGCCGTCGATGTTGTCGGAGTTCTTGAAGACCGCCATGTTGATGCCGGCGACCATGGAGTTGGTGTTGGTGCCGGTGCCGGGCTCGCCGGACTGGACGGGGGCCGGGGCGACGCCCCAGTCGTCCTCCTTCATGCCCATCGACGCGAAGGTGGCCGAGGCGGTCTGCCAGAGCACCATCGCCGTCTTGTCCTTGGCGAAGTCGCTCAGCGACTGGTTCTGCGCGTACTCGGCGTTGCCCGGGGCGATGATCTTGTCGCCTGCCATCAGGTCGACGTACTGCTTGACGGCCGCGACCGCGCCCTCGGAGGTGAAGTCGGGCTTGCCGTCGGCGGTGAAGAAGTCGGCGCCGTGCTGCTTGCCGAGGACGAAGACCTGGTGGATGTTGTTCGACAGGTTCGAACCCTCGGCGCCGAGGCCCCACTTGCCGTCCTTGGAGATCTTCTTGCCGGCCTCGACCAGCTCGTCCCACGTGGCGGGGGGCTGCGAGATGCCCGCGTCGGCGAACATCTTCTTGTTGTAGTAGAGCGCGTAGGCCATCGAGTACAGCGGCACGGCGGCCGGGTCCTGGCCCTGGACGCCGGTCGAGCCGAGGGCCGAGTCGACGAAGCGGTCCTTGCCGCCGATCTTGTCGAGGTTCTTCGCGTCCCACGGCAGCAGCGCGCCGGTGGCCTGGAGGGAGGCGCTCCAGGTGTTGCCGATGTTGAGCACGTCCGGGCCCTGTCCGGACGTGGTGGCGGTGAGGATCCGGTTCAGCAGGTCGGACCAGGGCACGACCTCCAGCTCCACCTTGATGCCGGTCTGCTTCTCGAACTTGTCGAGCTCGGGCTGGAGGACCTTCTTGTCGACCTCGACGCTGGCGCCCTGGTTGGAGGCCCAGTAGGTCAGCGTCTTGGGCGAGTCGTTGGACCCGCCGCCCGAGGCGGAACCGCCTCCGCAGGCCGAGGCGGTGAGAGCGAGAGACAGGGTGACGGCGCCTACGGCCGCGGCTCGGATGCTGCGCATGGCTCCTGGTGTCCCTTCCGGGAGTCGAGAAGTCCGAGGACGGCCCGGAGGCGCACGACGCCCGTTCGCGTTCACGCTCCGAAGCCCCTCATGGCTTAATTTAGGACGTGAGTTAAACCTCAAGAGAAAGGCCCGTCAAGATGTCCGGCAGCGTCTCTTGGCAGGTTCGGCGGGACACGGCGCGTACCGGAGGGCCAGGAACGGCGGGCGGGCCGCCGATGACCTGGGACTACGGTCCGGACCTGCGAGGGGTCCGGCCGGGGTGCCGTTGTGCAACGGTTGGGTCTCGACCGGCCGCGGGCCCCCGAGGAAGCGCCCAACTCCTGTAACCCGCCGCCCCGTCGGCGACGCCCTGTCCACCAGTCGGACCTACGCCGAGTCGCGGACGACGAGTTCCGGATCGAATATCACCGACGTCGGCTCGGCGCGGGTGCCCCTGATGTGCTCGTCGAGCAGACGGGCCATCGTCGCCGCCATCTCCTCCACCGGCTGCCGCACGGTGGTGAGTCGGGGCCGGCAGGTGACGGCCACGCTGGAGTCGTCGAAGCCGACGACGGCGACGTCCCGCGGGACCCGGCGTCCGTGGTCGCGCAGGACCTGGACGGCGCCCTGGGCCATCAGGTCGTTGGCCGTGAACACGCCGTCCAGCTCGGGGTGTTCGGCCAGCAGCGAGGTCATCGCCGCCATACCGCTGTCCACCGTGAAGCCGCCCTCGGCGACCGGCAGGTACGGGTGCCCGTGCCGGGCCATGGTGTCGCGGAACCCGGCGAGGCGTTCCTGGCTCGCCGCGACCGCCAGCGGGCCGGCGACGGTGACGACGCGGCGGCAGCCCCGGGCGAGGAGATGCTCGGCGGCGAGCCGGCCGCCGTCCCGGTGGGCGAGGTCGACGTAGCTGAGCGCCACCGGACGCCCTGGCCGGGCGAACAGCACCGCCGGCAGCCGGGCGTCGGCGAGCAGCGCGGGCAGCGGGTCGTCGGGGTGCGTGGAGACCACCAGCGCGCCGTCGGCGCTGCCCTGACGCAGATACGTCACGACCTCCTGCCGGGCCTCGGGCGTCTCGGCGAACATCAGCACCGGGTGCATCGAGCGCGGCCTGAGATGCCCGACCACACCGCCGGCCACGCGGCCGAAGAAGGGGTCGGCGAACACCCGCGTGGCGAAGGCGTCCTGCTCTGCGTCGGAGGCGTCGCCCGCGCCCGAGACGACCAGGGCCACCGTGGTGGTGCGCCGGGTGACCAGGGAACGGGCGGCCTGGTTGGGGGCGTACCCGGTCCGTTCGATGGCCCGGCGGACCAGGTCCTGGATGGCGGGGTCCACGTTGCGGACGCCGTTGACGACGCGGGACACGGTGGCCCGGGAGACCCCGGCCTCCCGGGCGACGTCCTCCAGGGTCGGGGCCTGTCTGCTCATGCCCGCACCCTAAAGGGGGGAGCGGGTCAGGGGGTAGAGCGCTCTCCGGGGGTGCGGTTCGCTTGGCTCGCTTCCACCTCCACGTCCGCCGCGAGCGGCAGGTCGCCTGCCGAGCGGCCCGCCAGGACCATGCAGGGGCCCGGCTCGGTGAGCCAGCAGCCGTGGCCGGGTGACCAGTGGCTCAGCGCTCGTGCCGGGATCCGGACCGTCGCCGTCACCGTCTCGCCGGGGCCGGCGTGGACCGGGGTGTACCCGGCGAGCCAGCGCTCCGGGTACTCGACGGATCCCTCCGGGCGGGACAGATACACCTGGACCACCTCCCGGCCCGAGCGGCTTCCGGTGTTGCGCAGCCGGACGTGCACCGTCAGGTCCTCCCCCGCAGGGGTCACCTCCGGCGCCGTCAGCCCCTCGTAGGACCAGGTGGTGTATCCCAGGCCGTGCCCGAACCAGTAGGCGGGCGTGCGGCGTTCACGCAGCCAGGCGCGGTGGCCGATGTGCAGGCCCTCGGTGTAGTCGAGCCGGCCACCGGACGGGCCGGTGGCGGTGACGGGGGCGTCCGTCAGGGCGGCCGGCCAGGTGGTCGGGAGCCGTCCGCCGGGCTCGGCCCGCCCGAAGAGGACGTCGGCCAGGCCGCCGCCGCCCTCCTGGCCGGGAAACCACGCCAGCAGCAGCGCGCCGACCTCGTCCCGCCAGGGCAGCTCCACCGGTCCGCCGCTGTTGACCACGGCCACGGTGCGCGGATTGGCGGCGGCCACGGCACGGACCAGGGCGTCCTGGGCGCCGCCCAGCGTCAGAGCGGTGCGGTCGCGGCCCTCGCACTCGTCGTGCTCGGTGGTGCCGACGACCACCACGGCCGCGTCCGCCTCGCGCGCCACCCGGGCGGCCTGGGCGAGCGAACGGGCGAGGTCCGGGGCGGGCGGGGCCGCGCTGACGACGGTCGCCCTGCCGGTGCCGGGCACCAGTTCGCGCCGGGCCAGCAGCAGGGCGTCCTGTCCGACGGCCAGTTCGGCGGTGGCGTAGTGGGCGGGCGGGTGGACGTGCACCACCGCCGGGTCGTCGGTCAGCGGCGGGAACTCCCCGTCCAGCAGGATCCGGCCGTCCAGTTCGAGGCGCATCCGGCCGAACCCGGCGACGCCCAGCGTCCATCGGCCCTCGACGCGGGGCCGCAGCCGCGCGCTGATCTCGACGGTGTGCGCGCCGGGCACCAGGCGGGGCTCCAGCAACCGTCCGCCGCTCCGCCGCTCCGCGTACAGCTCGCGCCCGGCGGCGTCGAGCACGCGCAGCAGGACACCGGGCTGCCCGGAACGCGGGTCGGAGCAGGTGGCCGCGTCGAGCGGGGGCGGCGGCCCGTCCGGCCGCGGTCCGGGAACGTGGACGACCCGGGCCCGGCCGCGCAGCGCGGCCCGGATGCCGTCCAGGACGGACACCTCGGCGTGCGGGAAGACACCGGCGCTGCCACCGCCCTGCGTGCGGGTGCGCGCGGCGTGCGCGCCGAGGACGGCGACGGTGGGCGGACGGTACGGATGCGGGGAGGTGGTGGTGGGGGGCGACGCCTCGGGGGTGTGGTCCGCCGACTCCAGGCTTCCACCTGGGCGTTCCGGTGCCTGCGGCGTGAGGTCTGCCGGCTCCCCGTCCCCGCCCGGACGTTGCAGCTCCGCGCGTGGCGCGTCCGTGTCAGGGGCTTCCGGGTGGTCCTCGTCCGGGCCGCACGCCCTCAGCCGCTCCACGTCCAGCGGCAGGACCCCCCGGTTGGCCAGCAGCACCGTCCCCGCCGCGACCGCCCGGCGCGCCAGTGCCCTCACCTCGCGTGTTCCCCGTCGCGGGACGGCCGACGGACCCTCCCCCGCCAGGGCTCCGACGCGAGCGGCGAGGCGCAGCACGCGGCGCGCCTTGTCGGCCACGGCGGACTCGGGCACCTCACCCTCGGCCACCGCCCGCGCCAGCGCCTCGCCCCAGGGGCCGTCGGGCCCGGGCATGGCGAGGTCGAGACCGGCCCGTGCGGTGTCCACCGTGCCGCGCACCGCACCCCAGTCGGACACCACGACCCCGTCGAAGCCCCACTCGCTCTTCAGCGGGTCCGTCAGCAGCTCGCTCGCGGTCATGGTCGTGCCGTTCACCGCGTTGTACCCGGCCATGACCAGCCGGACCCCGGCGGCCACGGCCGCCTCGAAGGGGGCGAGGTACACCTCCCTGAGCGCCCGTTCACCGACCCGTACGTCCACGGTGAGCCGGTCGGTCTCGGAGTCGTTGGCCACGTAGTGCTTGGCCGTCGCGGCGACCCCGTGCGCCTGCACCCCCCGGATCAGCGCGGCACCGATGCGGGCGGTGAGGTACGGGTCCTCCGAGAAGCACTCGAAGTGCCGCCCGCCCAGCGGGCTGCGGTGCAGGTTGAGGGTGGGGGCGAGCAGTACGTCGACGCCCTTGCGGCGCGCCTCGGCGGCGAGTACTCCGCCGAGGCGCTCCACCAGCGCGTCGTCCCAGGTGGCGGCGAGCGCCGTGGCCGACGGCAGCAGGACGGACGTGTGCCGCTCGTCCCACGACTCGCCCCGTACCCCCGCCGGGCCGTCCGACAGCACCATCTCCCGCAGCCCTACGGCCGGTTCGGCCCGGGTCCGCCAGATCGTGGCGCCGCGGAGCAGCGACGCCCTGGCCCGCGGCGTCAGCTTCCCCAGCAGCCGGTCGATGTCGTCGGCCTCTTCGTCGCTCGTCCCCACCTGGTCCCGCTCCCTCCTTCGATCAGCCGTGCACAACGTCAGCCGCCCACCCGGAGGTCAGCTGTAGACGCCGAACTCGTACAGCGAGTAGCCGTAACCCGTCCCACGCGCCGTGCCGTCGACCCGCACATAGCGGCCGGTCCCCGAGACCGCGTGGTCGTCGACCCCTCCGTTGCCGTCGGTCACCGTGCGCACCGTCCGCCAGTTCACCCCGTCGTCGGAGGTCTGGATGGTGTAGGCCCGGGCGTACGAGGTCTCCCAGTGCAGTTGCACATGCTTGAAGCTCGTGCGTGTGCCCAGGTCGACCTGGAGCCACTGCGGGTCGCTCCAGTCGCTGGCCCACCGGGTACCGGGGTTGCCGTCGACGGCGTTCCCTGGCGTACAGGGGCAGTCGCCGTAACCGGCCTGGTAGGAGGAGGCGGTGGCCGGTTTGCCGAGGGCGACGTTCGTGCCGTCCACGGCGGGCGGCACCACGCGGATCGACCGGGTCTCCACCCCTACGTTGCCCCTGCCGTCGGTGGCCTTGACGTAGATCTTCCACACGCCGGGCCGGTCGGGCGCGGTGACCTTCAGGCGTCCGCCGCCCAGGTCGGTGACCGGGACCGGCGTCAGCTGCTTGCTCTGGTCGATGTAGTTGCTGTTGGTCAATACCTCGTAGGAGAGCGCGTCGCCGTCGGGGTCGGTCACGCGCGCGGTCAGCACCAGGTCCCGGCCGGCCTGCACCCGCCCCGCGTCGCCGTCGACACCGAACTCGTCGATCACCGGCGGGGTGTTGTCACCGGAGGTGGACGCGCCGTAGGCCCTCTTCACCGCGTAGTACGACAGCCGCTTCTGGCCGGCGGGCAGCAGGTTGAACCAGATGCCGCCGAAGTCGTACTCGGTGCCGTAGTGGAACATGGTCGCGCCCAGCGCGACGCCCCGGTGGCCGGTGATGCAGTTCCAGGCCCGGGTGTAGCCGTCGGCCTTCGCCCGGTCGGTGGGCTCCAGCGGGACGCCGTTGGTGTCGTCGGGCACCTCCCACTCACCGGCCGGTCCGGTCTCGGTGACGATGTACGGCTTGGTGTAGCCGCCCTGCTCCCAGGCGGCCCGGATGTCGCAGACGGCGTCGTAGGAGTTGACCGCGTACAGGTCGAGGTCGGGCGCGTTCCTCTTGTAGTACGGCCAGGCGCCGACCCAGGCGTCGGTGGAGGTGACCGGGTGGTCGGGGTCGACGGCGTGGATCCTCCTGGTCACGTCGTTGACGAAGGTGGTGTAGGCGTTGCGCTGGCGCTCCAGCTCGTCGCCGCTCCAGCAGTTCTGCAGCCCGAGCACGGACTCGTTGCCGACGTTCCACATGAGCACGCCCGGATGGTCCTTGTACTCCTGGACCCATCTGGGGAACTCGGCCAGCATCTGGTTCTTGTACGCCGTGTCCGTCACGTAGTCGACGCAGCCGCCGCTGCCGGGGCCGCCGCCGGGCTGGAGCCAGAAGCCGGCGATGACCTTGATGCCGTGGGCCGCCGCCGAGTCGAGGAGCGGTTTGCTGCCGGCGTCGGTGCCCCAGGTGCGGATGGTGTTGACGCCCATGGACCTGACGTCGGGCATGTACCGGCCGGCGTCGGCGGCGGACGGCCCCCACGTCAGGCCCTTGATCTGGTACGGGCTGCCGTCGACGGTCAGTTGCCAGACACCCTGGCCGCCGGTGACCTTCACGACGCTGCCGGCGGCGTGCGCCTGCGTGGCGGGCAGGGCGGTCAGGGCGCCGGCGGCCAGCAGACCGGCGGTGAGGGGCGCGGCCAGACGGCGCGCGCGGGGATGGGCTCGGCTCATGGTGGGTTCTCCGGTGTGGGGTGGTCGGGGGTGCCGTCTCAGGGGTGCCGTGGGGAACGTGCTGGGTGCCGAGGAGGGAAGGGGCGACCCGGCCGTGGCGGGGGCGTGACCGGCCGGGCCGGCCCGGTCGAAGGGTGACCGTCAGGGCAGCTCGTAGTGCTCGTTCAGTGCCGCGCCCGCCCCGGGATGGGTCTCGTCGTAGCCGCGGGCGTTGCACTGGAGGGCGCCGACGACGCAGTGGTCCACCAGTGCCTTGAGCGTCCGCTCGTCCCAGGCGTTGAAGAAGTCGTAGTGGAACGAGTAGGCCGCACCACTGGCCAGTCGCACCCGCGACAGGTCGCCGTTGACGGGGAACGCCATCTTGAACTCGATCATCGGCAGCGCCACCGGATGGGTGGCCGGGCAGATGTTGTTGTTCGTGCCGGGGTTGACCACCGGGTAGGACATGTGGCTCTGGTGGTCCGGCGTGTCCAGGTACCTGCCGTCCCAACAACTGGGCGCCTGCATACGGATGTTGACCTGTACGTCGGCCCGGTCGGGGCAGTCGGCCGGGAACTCGACGTTGAAGAAGCTGTCGCCGCACTCCCAGCCCTCGACGAAGCCCTTGTGGCCCCGGAACTCCGCGGCGCTCTGCATCGGGCTGCCGACGACGAACCGCAGCCCCTTGGGGAAGGGACGCACGCTCGTGTAGTCGGTGACGCCCGCCTTGTAGTAGATGACCTGCGGTCCGACCGGGAGGACGGGCCGGTCGCCGTCGTACATGGTCGGCATCCAGTACGCCGACCGGTCGCCGGGAGCCAGGCAGGTGGTGCGGCCGGCACCGAGCGAGGCGGTGGTGCTGGCCGCGTCGGTGGTGGTGTTGCCCATGAAGGTGTGGTCGTGGGACCTGCCGGGCTGCTGCGGATACACGATCGGGTCGTCGGGCCGGGTGTGGCTGACCGAGCAGTTGGCCTGGAACTCGTGGAAGTAGCGGTGCGGCGGCTCCTTCGTGGACGGGGTGACACCGGTGACCGGCGGGTTCGCGGGGATGTAGCCGTCACCGTCCGGGTCGTCGGCGGAGGCGGCGACCGAGGCCGCCATGGTGTGGCCGGCGGTGTGGCCGGCGTGTGCCCCGCCGCTCGCGGCTCCGTCGTCGCTCGCCGCGACGCCGCCGACGGCGAGCGAGGTCAGTAACAGGGCGCTCGCGATGAGGACGCCCGAGATGGCTTTCGATCTCCGTGGCATGGAGACCTCCTGAGCTCGTCGATGAGTCTCTGCACAGCCTGCTGGGAGAGCGCTCTCCCGACCGGGAGTGTTGGCGGCACCGCATGAGCGCGTCAAGAGATTCGGCAGAAGGATCAGTGGGCATTTCTCCCCATCTCTTGAATGCAATGCTCGGAGCGCCGGTGCGTCCCACACCGCCGGAAAAACGGCAAAGCCGCCTATGTGCAGTGCATTTGACGCTCCGTCGGTAAAGGAGCCGCGGAGTACTGCCGCACCTCTTGACGCCTGGTTCACACGCCTGAAGCATTCACGCCAAGAGAGCGCTCCCCCACCTCCGTTTCGTTCATTTCCCGAACAAGGAGAGTCGCCCCCATGTCCCCTGCCCCCACAGGTCCTGCCACGCCCGAGCCCTCCGCCGTGCGCCGCCGCACCGTCCTCGGCGCCGCTGCCGCCGCCCCCGTACTGGCCTCGCTCGCCACCCCCGCCTCCGCCACGGCCCCGGCAGGCGGCACCGCCCGCAGGTCCCCGCGCGCCCTGCCGGGCGGCGGCGACCTCGGCCCGAACGTCATCGTCTTCGACCCGTCGACCCCCGGTATCCAGGCCAGACTCGACCAGATCTTCCGGCAGCAGGAGTCCGCGCAGTTCGGCACCGGTCGCTACCAACTGCTGTTCAAGCCGGGCACCTACCACGGCCTCAACGCCCAGATCGGCTTCTACACCTCCATCTCCGGCCTCGGTCTGTCCCCCGACGACACGACGATCAACGGCGATGTCACGGTCGACGCCGGCTGGTTCAACGGCAACGCCACGCAGAACTTCTGGCGCTCGGCGGAGAACCTCGCCGTGGTCCCGGTGAACGGCACCAACCGCTGGGCGGTCTCCCAGGCGGCACCGTTCCGCCGTATGCATGTGCGCGGCGGGCTCAACCTCGCCCCCAACGGCTACGGCTGGGCGAGCGGCGGCTACATCGCCGACAGCCGGATCGACGGGCAGGTCGGCCCGTACTCCCAGCAGCAGTGGTACACCCGGGACAGCGCGGTCGGCGGCTGGCTCAACGCCGTCTGGAACATGGTGTTCTCCGGCGTCGAGGGCGCATCCGGCCAGAGCTTCCCGAACCCGCCGTACACCACGCTCAACACCACGCCCGTCTCGCGGGAGAAGCCGTTCCTCCACCTGAGCGGCAGCGAGTACCGCGTCTTCCTGCCGGAGAAGCGCACCAACGCGCGCGGCGTGACCTGGGGCAACGGCACCCCGCGCGGCACCTCGCTGCCGCTGTCCCAGTTCTACGTCGCCAAGCCGGGCGTCTCCGCCGCCACCCTCAACCAGGCCCTGGCGGAGGGCCTGCACCTGCTGCTGACGCCGGGCATCTACCACGTCGACCAGCCGATCCAGGTGAACCGCGCGGGCACCGTCGTCCTCGGCCTCGGCTACGCGACGATCATCCCGGACAACGGCGTGACCGCGGTGAAGGTCGCCGACGTGGACGGGGTACGCCTGGCCGGTTTCCTGGTCGACGCCGGGCCGGTCAACTCCCCGACCCTGGTGGAGATCGGCCCGAGCGGCAGCTCCCGGGACCACTCCGCCGATCCGATCACCGTGCAGGACGTCTTCATCCGCATCGGCGGCGCGGGCCCCGGCAAGGCCACCACCAGCATGGTCGTCAACAGCCGGCACACGATCATCGACCACACCTGGATCTGGCGCGCCGACCACGGCGAGGGCGTCGGCTGGGAGACCAACAGGGCCGACTACGGCCTCGTGGTCAACGGCCACGACGTGCTGGCGACCGGGCTGTTCGTGGAGCACTTCAACAAGTACGACGTGCAGTGGTTCGGCGAGCGCGGCCGCACGATCTTCTTCCAGAACGAGAAGGCGTACGACGCCCCGAACCAGGCCGCCATCCAGAACGGCTCGATCCGGGGCTACGCGGCCTACCGCGTCGGCGACAACGTCACCGCGCACGAGGGCTGGGGCATGGGCAGCTACTGCTACTACAACGTGGCCCCGTCGATCGTGCAGCACCACGGCTTCGCCGCCCCCGTGCGCTCGGGCGTGCGCTTCCACAACCTGCTCGTCGTCTCCCTCGGCGGCAACGGGCAGTACGCGCACGTCGTCAACGACACGGGAGCGCCGACCTCGGGGACGTCGACGGTGCCTTCGACGGTGGTGTCGTTCCCGTGACCGCGCGCCGAGGGCGGCCCCACCCCCTCTGCGGAGGTGGGGCCGCCCTCGGCCCTACCGGCCGGCCGTCGCCGTCGCCGTCGCGTTCACCGGCGCCGGTGCGTACCCGGTGGGCCGGGCGGTGAAGGTGCCCCGGCCCTGGGTCCGGCTGCGCAACCGGGTCGCGTAGCCGAACAGTTCGGCCACCGGCACGGTGGCGGTGACGACCGCCGAGCCCGCCCGGGTCGCCGAGCCGCAGACCCGGCCACGCCGGGCGGCGAGGTCACCGAGGACACCGCCCACGGCCTCCTCGGGCACGGTGACCGTGACCTCGACGACCGGCTCCAGCAGCGCCATCGCGCAGACGCGCAGGGCACCGTGCAGACCGGACCGTCCGGCCGTCCGGAACGCCATCTCGGACGAGTCCTTCACATGGGTCGCCCCGTCGGTCAGGGTCACGCGCACCCCGGTCACCGGATGCCCGCCGAGCGGCCCCTCGGCCAGGGCGTCCCGGCAGCCGGCCTCGACGGCACGCACGTACTCCTGCGGTACGCGCCCGCCGACGACCGCCGAGCGGAACTCGAACCCGCTCTCCAACGGCTCGACGTCCAGCACGACATGGGCGAACTGGCCCGCTCCGCCGTCCTGTTTGACATGCCGGTGGACGTGGCCCACCACACCACGCTCGACCGTCTCGCGGTACGTCACCCTGGGCCGGCCGACGTTGACGTCCAGCCCGTGGCCGCGCCGGAGCTTCTCCACCGCCACCTCCAGGTGCAGTTCGCCCATGCCCGACAGCACGGTCTGCCCGGTCTCCGGGTCGGTCCGCGCGACCAGCGACGGGTCCTCCTCGGCCAGCCGGGCGAGTGCCGTGGCCAGCCGGTCGGCGTCGGTGGACGTACGGGCCTCGACGGCCACGGTGACGACCGGTTCGGCCACGCTCGGCGGCTCCAGGACGAGTGGTGCGCCGGGCGCGCACAGGGTCGACCCGGCGCGGGCGGACTTCAGCCCGACCACGGCCACGATGTCGCCCGCGACGGCCCGGTCCACCTGCGCGTGCCGGTCGGCCTGCACCCGCAGGATCCGCCCGATCCGCTCGGTGCGCCGCGCGCCCGCCTCCCACACGGTGTCCCCCTTCTCCATCGTCCCCGAGTACAGCCGGACGTACGTCAGTCGCCCCGTCGGTGTGGCGCTCACCTTGAACGCCAGTGCCGCGAGGGGCGCCTCGGGATCGGCCGGGCGTTCCTCGCCGCCGGTGCCGCGCACCGGCGGCACGTCCAGCGGTGACGGCAGATACGCCACGACCGCGTCGAGCAGCGGCTCGATACCGCGGTTGCGGTACGCCGAGCCGCACAGGACGACGACGCCGTCACCGGTGCGCGTGAGGTCCCGCAGGGCCGCGGCCAGGGTCCGCCGCGACAGTTCCGCGGCGGCGCAGAACTCCTCCAGCGCGTCCGGGTGCAGCTCGGCGACCGCCTCCTCCAGGAGCCGTCGCCGCCGCCGCGCCTCTTCCAGAAGGTCCGGCGGAACGGGTCGCGCCGCCGCGGTCTCGGCACCGTCGGCCCAGGTCAGCGCCCGCATCCCGACCAGGTCGACGACGCCGGTGAAGCCGTCCTCGGTGCCGATCGGCAGCTGCACGACCAGCGGAGCCGGGTGCAGCCGGTCACGGATCGAGGCGACCGCCGTGTCGAGGTCGGCGCCCGCGCGGTCCAGCTTGTTGACGAACGCGATTCTCGGTACGCCGTGCCGGTCGGCCTGCCGCCACACGGACTCGCTCTGCGGCTCGACGCCGGCGACGGCGTCGAACACGGCGACCGCCCCGTCCAGCACCCGCAGCGAACGTTCCACCTCGTCGGCGAAGTCGACGTGCCCGGGGGTGTCGATCAGGTTGATCCGGTGTCCGTCCCAGGCGCAGCTGACGGCCGCGGCGAAGATGGTGATGCCCCGGTCGCGCTCCTGGGGGTCGAAGTCGGTGACGGTGGTGCCGTCGTGGACCTCACCACGGCGGTGGGTGGTGCCGGTGGCGTAGAGGACGCGTTCGGTGAGGGTGGTCTTGCCCGCGTCGACGTGGGCGAGGATGCCCAGGTTGCGGACGGCGGTGAGGTGTCGGTCGAATGCGGTGCGCACGGCCCTTGGCCTTTCGGGGTGATGTGTGTGCGTGGGCAGCGCGATGTCCGGACGTGACGTGGAGCGGCGGGCGGGCGCGGGGTGTTGATCGACCACCGACGCACGCGCGCTGAGGCTCAGATGTCCGTCACGGCCCTCCGGTGCCGGCCGCGCAGCGGGCACCGGGCGGCCGGAGACACGAGGATCACCTCGTAGCGGGAGCGGGGAACGACGACAGCGGCACGCTCACGCACGGCCCGTCTCCCCTCACTCGACTCGCTGTTCGACAACGAGGCGAGTGTAGGGAGGACGGCTCGTGCGCCGCGCGGCATTTTCGGGGCCTACGGCCTGTCCGATGTGTAGAAGTGCCGCCGGACCCGTCGCAGCCAGTCCTCGGCGGCCCGCTCGTCGGGCTGTTCGGGCAGTGCCCCGCGCGTCGCGTCGAACGCCGCCTCGAAGTGCCGCAGCAGCGGCAGCGCCGCCGACGGGTCGGCCGCGGCCTGCTCGCCGAAGGCGTGGTAGCTCTCGGGGTCCTCCACCCGGATGGTCAGCCGGCCGGTGGCGTACAGCTCGTAGCCCTGGGTGCACAGCCGCTTGAGGTGGCGGGCGTGCTTGGCGGTGCGCCTGCGGGTGTCCGGGGCGTCGGTGCGGCTCCGGAGCTTGCGGAACTGCTGCGTGGCGTACCCGAGATACGCGTCGCGGACCCGGCGGGCGCCGAGGAGGGTCGACCGGATGCCGATCAGCTCGTCACCGAGGGGGGTCCTCACCTCGTACAACTCCTCGGGCAGCCAGACGAGTTCCATGACGGTCGGGTTGCCGCCGAGCGCGAGGCGGCACCACTTGGCCGCCTCGTGCAGGGTGCGGTCGGGTGCCGTGGTGACGTGGGACTCCTTCGGGCCGTGCAGGCCGTGCAGGGCCTCGGTGGGTGCGGCGAACATGCCGAGCCGGTCCACGTCGGAATCCTCGCGGGCGAGGCCGTACGCGGTCGAGCCGACGACGCCGGACAGCAGGATGTTGGTCACGGTCACGGAGGCCCCCCGGTGTCGAGTCGCGCGCCCTTCGTTTCGGTGGCACGGGCGGCGGCGGACCGTCATGATGCCGCGTCCACCGGGCCGACGGCCTGCCATTTTCCGCCCGCCGGACGCGTACGGCGCGACCCTCGGGTTCCCCCAGCGTTCACAGCCGCATCACATCCAGGTCTTCAAGCGCGCCCGGTCTCGAACTAACGTCCAGGGGTCGATCACCCCGATCACCCCGATCTTCACGAGTGAGGTTCCGATGTCCGCACGACATGCCCTCGTCAGCCTGGCCCTGCTGCCGGTGCTGGCCGCCCCGACGGCCGCCCAGGCGGCGACGGACGGCCCCCACGCGTCGTCCCACAAGGCGCGCTTCGACCTCCAGGCCCACCGCGGCGGTCTCGGCATGACGACCGAGAGCACCCTGCAGGGCTTCGGCAAGGCACTGCGGCTGGGGGTCTCCACGCTGGAGATGGACACCCAGGTCACCAAGGACCGCAAGGTGGTCGTCACGCACGACCGGCAGGTCAGCGCGCAGAAGTGCCGGGACACGGGACCGGTCGTGCCGGGCGACCCGCAGTACCCGTACGTCGGGAAGTACATCAAGGACCTGACGCTGGCGCAGATCCGGACCATGGACTGCGGCTACCAGCAGCTGCCCGGCCACCCCGAGCAGGAGCAGATCGAGGGCGCCCGGATGGCCGAACTCCGGGACGTGCTGAACCTGGTCAAGCGCTACAAGGCCAAGGACGTCACGCTCAACATCGAGACGAAGGTCGAGGCGGGCGCGCCCGAGCAGACCGCGCCGCGTGATCTGTTCGTGCGCCGGGTGTTCGAGGAGATCCGCGCCTCCGGTCTGGAGCGCCAGGTCAGCGTCCAGTCCTTCGACTGGGGCGCGCTGAAGGCGATGCACAAGCTGGCGCCGCGGTGGCCGCTGGTCGCGCTGACCAACTACGACTTCCTCCAGGTCGGCAAGGACGGCGCCTCCCCCTGGCTCGGCGGGATCGACGCCGACGACTACGACGGCGACTTCGTGAAGGCCGCCGCGACCGTCCCGGGCGTCAAGGCCCTCTCCCCCAACTACGGGTTCCCGCAGAACGGCAAGATCGGCGACCCCGGCTTCCGCTTCTACCCCGACCGCGCGATGATCGACAGCGCGCACGAGCGGGGCCTGAAGGTCATCCCGTGGACCTGCGACGACCCGGCGACGGTGGCGGCGCTCATGGACATGGGCGTCGACGGCATCATCACCAACTACCCGAACCACGTCCGCGAGCTCATGGCCGACCGCGGGATGCGGCTGCCGAAGCAGTACTTCCCGCGCCACTGACCCGGAGCACCCCGGCGCGGGCCGGGCGGACGTCCGGCCCGTGGACGGCGTATCGTCGCCGTCGACGGCCGGTGATCACAGGGGTGGGCCCGGCGGGGCGTACAGCACTTGGGGGTGTCCGTGGCCGCGCGTCGGTTCCGCGACCGTTTCCGGCGACGGCCCTGGCGGGGGCGGGACGAGGACGGGCGGACCGCCTGGACCCGTGGGCGCATCACCGTGGCCTTCTCCCTGCTGGTCGCGCTCGTGCTGCTCTTCCCCTCCCTCGTGCCGGGCACACCGGGGAACGTGGGTGGCCTGACCGAGAACTTCCTGCCCTGGCTGGGCGTACCGGTCGTGGCGCTGCTCGCGGTGGCCGTGGTGCGCCGCTCGGCGAGCGCGCTCACGGCGGGGTTGGCGGCGACCGTGGTCTGGTGCGCCGTGTTCGGTCCGTCGCTGGTGCCCCGGGAGCCCGGTGCCCACGACCTGACGGTGGTCCAGCACAACGTCAGCGACGAGAACGAGGACCCGGCGGCCACGGCACGGACGCTCCTGGCCGCCGATCCCGACCTCATCGCCCTCGAAGAGCTGACGGAGCACGCCCTTCCGGCGTACGAGAAGACGTTCCGGGCCCGCTACCCCCACCACGCGATCGTCGGCACGATCGGCCTCTGGTCCCGGTACCCGCTGACGGAATCGGCACGGGCCGACATCAGGCCCAAGGGGGTGCCGGGCGACTGGAACCGAGGGCTCCGGGCGACCGTCCGCCTGGCGCCGCGGCACGACGTCGCCGTGTACGTGGCTCACCTGCCGTCGGTCAGGATCAGACCGGCCGACGGGTTCGACACCCGGTGGCGCGACGAGAGCGCGGGACTGCTGGGCGAGAAGCTCGCCGGTGACCGGTCGACCACGGTGATCCTGGCGGGCGACCTCAACGGCACGACACGGGACCGGGGACTGGCCCCGCTGACGTCACAGCTGGACTTCCCGGACGAGGACTTCGAGTTCAGCTGGCCCACCGCGTTCCCCGTCTCCAGGATCGACCAGGTCATGACGCGCGGAGCGACGGTGACCGACATACGGACCCTCCGCGCGACCGGCAGCGATCACTTGCCTGTCATGGCGCGGATCAAGCTGGAGGACGAGCGGGCAGGGCGCTCGTAGGACCTGCCCCCGAGGAAGGTCCCTGGTCAGTAGCGGTGCCCGGACCCCCTCCGGTGGCGGAGACCTGACCGCCGTATGGCATTATGTCGCCGCAGCCGATCATGGTCGAAGACCAGCTCCGACGACCACGTGCGCAAGGGGGAATCCGCACATGGGCGGAGCGCGTGGCGTCGTCACTCCATACGGCAACCCTTCCGTCACCGTGCGTCAGGTGGGCCGTCGGCTTCGCGACATGTGCGGCATGCACGGTCGCAGCTGACTCCTCCATCCGAAAGGGCTTGGCCATGCAGTTCCGCACGGCACGACGCTGGTTGTTCGGCGGGGCGACGACCGCCCTCGTGGTCGGTGTCACGATCAGCGCGAGCTCGCCGATCCAGCCGGCCGCGCAGCGGACCGACGTGGCGGCCGCGAGTGAGCTGCCGTTGGGACCCGCGGGCCTCACGGAGAGCCGTACCTCCCGGCAGATCGCGCCGGGCGTCACGCACATCGCGATCGAGCGCGGGCAGGCGTCGGCGGACGAGTTCTGGACCGTCACGGTCGGTCTCGCCACGAGTGAGGCGGAGGCCGCCGCACTGTCGGGCAAGGTCCGCGCCGCCGGGTACGAGCCGCGCCTCGACCGCACCGCCGGACCCGACCCCCGGGAGCCGCACGACCAGCCGCTCGGCTGGACGGTGCGTGTCGGCCGCTACTCCGACCAGGCCGCCGCCGACCGGGCCCGGAACGCGATCGCGTCCCGCGGGCTGCCCGCCGCCGTCCAGCACACCGGCGCGGACGGGCACGCCACGACCGGCCCCTGGTCGCTGGACGTGCTCGTCATCGACCCCGCGGGGTTCCGCGGAAGCCTGCGGTCGGAGCTGGCCAACGGCGTGGTGCCGGGACGCGAGACCACCAGCTCGATGGCGCGTCGCACCCAGGCCCTCGCGGCGGTCAACGGCGGCTACTTCGTCATCGGCGGCCCCCACACCACTCCCGGCAACTGGGTGGCGGGCACCGACGGCGATCCCGCCGGCATCTCGGTGGTCGGCGGCACCCTCCTCTCGGAGGCCGTGAACGGGCGTCCCGCACTGGTGGTGCCCGACGACTTCGCGCGGGGCACCTCGGTACGCCGGCTCAGGACGGACATCACGGTCGGCGCGCCCGGCGGCGCCACCCGCAAGGTGACCGGCCTCAACCGGCAGCCCGGTCTGATCGCGAACTGCGGAGGCGTCGGGAAGACCACCCCCTTCTCCCATCCGGCGCACGACTACACCTGCGGCAACGCCCACGAACTCGTCGTGGTCACCGCGGAGTTCGGCACCACCGCTCCACAGGGCCCCGGATACCAGGTCACCCTCGACGCCACCGGCCGGGTGACCGCGGCGCGCGGCAGCCGGGGCGGTGCCGTCCCCGCGCGCGGCACCGTGCTCCAGGGCACCGGCACCGAGGCCCGATGGCTGCGCGCCCACGCCCTGATCGGTGCCCGGCTCACGGTGCGCAGCACGGTGTCGGACGCCGACACGGGGGCCGCGCTGCCGCTCACCGCGAAGACGTCCGTCGTCAACGGCGGTCCGCTGCTGCTCCGCGACGGCGAGACCGTCCTCGACCCGGTCCGGGACGGCTGGAGCCCCGAGGACATCGAGGGCGCGGACCGCGCCGCCCTTTACAACGACTGGTATCTGCGCCGCAATCCGCGCACGGCCGCGGGCGTCACGCGGGACGGACACGTCATCCTGCTCACCGTCGACGGCCGCCGCCCCGACCGCAGCGCCGGGCTGTCGATCGCCGAGACCGCCGAGGTCATGCGCGGCCTGGGAGCGGTGGACGCGCTCAACCTGGACGGCGGCGGCTCCACGGCCATGGTCGTCGCCGGCGCGCTCCAGGGCCGCCCCAGCGACGCAACCGGTGAACGCCCGGCCGGCGACGCCCTCGTCGTCCTGCCCGAGCCGGCACCTGTCCGACCGGCCCCCTAGCGGGCCGGCGCCCGAAGGCACCACGCGCCGCGGACCTATTGACGGCAATGGTCCATACCAATACGTTCCCACCCATGCGAAGAACCCTGAGAAGAGTGGCCGTTGCCACCTGCTCCCTGTCCCTGCTCGCCGTCCTCGCCCCGGCGGCCGGAACGGCCGTCGCCGCCGAGTCGCACGCCACCACCGCCAAGCACGGCAAGCGGGTGGGCTACTTCACGCAGTGGGGCGTGTACGGCCGCGACTACCAGGTCAAGGACCTGGACACGAGCGGTCAGGCGGCCAGGCTCACGCACATCAACTACGCCTTCGGCAACGTGAACGCCGAGGGCGAGTGCTTCACCGGGAACGTGCCGGGCGAGGCGGACGCCTGGGCCGACTACGCGCGCCCCCTCGATGCCGAGAACTCCGTGGACGGCGTCGCCGACACCGACACGCAGCCGCTCGCCGGCAACTTCAACCAACTGCGGGAGCTCAAGGCGAAGCACCCCGGCCTCAAGGTGCTGATCTCACTGGGCGGCTGGAGCTGGTCCACCCACTTCTCCGACGCCGCGCTGACCGCGGAGTCACGCAAGAAGTTCGTCTCGTCCTGCATCGACCTGTACATCAAGGGCAACCTGCCGGTCGACGGCGCGCGCGGTGGCGCGGGCTCGGCTGCCGGGCTGTTCGACGGCGTGGACCTGGACTGGGAGTGGCCCGGCTCGCCGGGTGACACGGACACGGTCTACCGACCCGAGGACAAGCGGAACTTCACCGCCCTCGTCCATGAGTTCCGCACCCAGCTCGACGCGTACGCGAAGAGCCAGGCACCGCGCGGCAAGAAGGCCAAGCACTACGACCTGACGGCGTTCGTACCGGCCGCGCCGGGCGCGATCGACGCCGGGTTCGACATCCCGCGGATCATGCGGGACTTCGACTTCGTGAACCTCCAGGGGTACGACTACCACGTGTCGGGCCAGCCCACGACGGCGCAGCAGTCGGCCCTGTTCGCACCGGGCGACTTCAGCGTGGACCAGACGGTCCGGGACTGGGTGCGCAGGGGCGCCCAGCCCCGCAAGCTGGTGGTCGGCATGCCGTTCTACGGGCAGGGCTGGACCGAGGTGAGCGGTGGCGGCGACGGCCTCGGCCAGCCGGCCACCGGCCCGGCGAAGGGCACGTACGCCGACGGCTACGAGGACTACAAGGTCCTCAAGGGCCTGGCCGCCTCCGGTACGTACACCGTGCACCGGGACCGCTGGAACGGCAGCGCGTGGCTCTTCGACGGCACCACACTGTGGACGTACGACGACCCGCAGGTGCTGAGGACCAAGGCGGCGTACGTCCGCAAGCTCGGTCTGGGCGGCGCGATGTTCTGGTCGATGGACGGCGACACGGCCGAGGGTGAGCTGACGGCGGCGGTGGACAGGGGACTCAACGGCCGCTGATCCCTCACCCTCACCAGACGACCGACCCCGGCACACGACACGGGCGCCGGAGCAGGTCACTGAGAGTGTTGAGGCGTCACCTTCACCTACGGCGGCCCAACGAAGGCCGCGCGCCCATGCGGTCGCGGCCTTCGTCTGCGCTTGCTTGTGTCCAGGGCCGAGTTGACCGCTGACGATACGATCGTGATCGCGCAAGGGCGGTTCCGGATGGCCAGATCCTCCGGGCGGTCCCACCATCTCCTCGTGAGAACTGGTTGCCACCGCCCGAGTGGCTGTTCGCGGACTGTCGGGAGAAGCCCTGCTGGCCGCACGGCGGGCGCGGGTGATCAAGATGTCCCGCAATACCTCACCGGCGGTGGACGGTGACGGCATAGCCGCCGCCGTCGTAAGGGCTGGCGTCCCAGGCGGCGAAATGCTCACCTCGTGCGGGTGGGCCCTGGGCGCCGGGCTCACCCGGCTTCGTACGCGGGCCTCGTAGCCGGGCCCCGAAGCCCGGCTTCCGACGCGCAGAAGCCCGGCTTTCGGCTGGTGGATGACCGGCAGTGGAAGGGTCGGTGAACTGGGTGATCTCTGGTTGCCGGGTGTGGTGCGAGCACTGCAGGGTTGGGGCCGACCGCCGTTTCCCTCACCACGGAAGTGCTCGACTGTGCGTCTGCTGACGTTTCTCGCCGCCTTTGTTGCCGTTCTCTTCGTCGCTCCTCCGGCGCAGGCACACGTCCGTGAGACCTCGGTGGTGGTCGACCTGCGCGGCCACGGCGACGGCGTCGCGGCTGTCGTCGACGTGGAGTACGACGTCCTCGCCCGGCTGCTGAGCCTCGACGGTGTCCTGAGCCCGGACGCGGCCGGTGCGGACGGCACGGCCGCCGAGGTGCCGACCGGGGTGCGGCGCAGTTCGCTGGACGCGCACGCGAGCGACGTGGCGGCGTACGTCGGCGAGCGTCTGCGGCTGAGCCGCGGCTCGATCGGGTGCACCGCTGCGGACGGTGCCCGCGTCGAACTCGCCGACTCCGGCGCGGCGCGGGTCGCGCTCGCCTACGACTGCCCGGCGTCCGGGGTGCTCACCGTCCGCAGTGACATCTTCCTCCCCTCCGACGGCGTCATCGACGGCACCACCACGAAGGTGGTCTACGACGTCGATGGCAGCCGCGGTTCGACGCTGCTCGACACCGCCCGCACCAGCGTCACGGTGGGGCACACGGATTTGCTCAGTGAGATCCCGCGGTTCGTCAAGCTCGGCGCAGAGCACCTGTACTTCGGGCTCGACCATGTGCTGTTCCTGCTGGCGCTGCTGCTGGGCGCGAAGCAGCTGCGCGATGTCGTCGGGGTCGTCACCGCCTTCACGGTCGCGCACTCGGTGACCCTGGTGCCGGCCGCGATCGGCTGGGTCAGCGTGCCGGGGTGGTTCGTCGAGCCGCTCATCGCGCTGTCGATCGCGTTCGTCGCGCTCGACAACCTGCTCTCGACGAGGACGAGGCACCGGCTGCCCGTGGTCTTCGGCTTCGGGCTGCTGCACGGGCTGGGCTTCGCGGGCGCGCTCAGCATCGACGGGCCGCTGTCGGTCTCGATGCTGGCCAACCTGGTCGCCTTCAACGTCGGCATCGAACTCGCCCAGTTGACGATTATCGCGCTCGCCTTCCCGGCGCTGCTGTTCCTGCGCAGGGCCGCGACCACGCCGGTCGCCGCTCGCGCCCTCACGCTCGGCACCGTCGCTGCGACCGTCGGCGTCGCAGGTGCCGGTCTGGTCTGGTTCGTGGAACGTTCCCCGCTCCTGACCTGACACCCACCTCCCCGCACAATCAAGGATCCCGATGTCCGTGTTCACCTGGACACGCGCGCACATACGCGCTGTCCTGTACACCACCATGCTGGGGCTTGCCTCCAGTGTGGTGGCTGGCCCGCTTACGCTGTACGCGGCGACCGCTATTGACCCGCCGGAGGCCACCGTCAGCGGCGTCGCGTACGTCGACGCCAACGGCGACGGCCGGCGCAGCTCCGACGAGGCCGGCCTGGCCGGTGTGCGGGTCTCCGACGGTACGGTCACCACCACGACCTCCGCCGACGGTTCCTACTCGCTGACGATCTCCACCGACCGTCGTAAGACGGACATAGTGTGGGCCGGCCAGCCGCGGGGCTACCGGTTCGGCCTGGACGAGTACAAGGAGCCGAGGTTCTGGGCGAACCTCGGCCAGCTCGCCGACGACGCCACGCCGACCGCGGACTTCGCGCTCGTCCGTGACGAACTCTCCGACGGTGACACCTTCTCCTGGGCCAACATCGCCGACCCGCACGTCAACGCGCAGCTGCCCGACCAGGTACGCGAGATCAACTCCACGGGCACCGACCTGCGGTTCATCGCGGTCAGCGGTGACCTCACCAACGACGCCAGCCAGGGGCAGTTCGACGCGTACCGTCGCGGCACCCAGCAGTCGGCCGTCGGCGTCTGGCCGGCCGTCGGCAACCACGAGTACGCGGGCGGGTCGGCGTACGCGGACAAGATCGACAACTATCGCAAGAACGTCGGTCCGGAGTGGTACTCGTTCAACTACGGCAACCGGCACTTCGTGGTGCTGGAGAACAATGGCTCGGCGCCGTTCGAGGAGGAGCTGAACTGGCTCAAGGACGACCTCGCCGCGAGCGTTCCGCTCGACGACGACCCGACCAACGACATCGAGGTCGTCGTCCTCACCCACCAGCCGATGAACGTCCCGTTCGGCTCGCCGTCGACGTACGACGCCTTCGGTGAGGTGCTCGAGCAGTACAAGGCACAGCTCATTTTGGTCGGCCACGAGCACTCCAACCACGTCGAGAACAAGTCGGCGTTCGCCTCGACGGCCAAGCACATCCAGACCGTGTCGAGCTCTTACACGATCGACAACGCGCCCCGCGGCTTCCGCTACATCCACATGGCGGGTCCGGGCTTCGAGAACCCGTTCCGGATGTACGGCGAGAACGAGCACCTCACCGTCGTCAGCCCCGCGCCGGGCTCGAAGGTGCCGGCCGAGAAGTTCCCGGGCATCCAGATCAACGCCTACGACACCGGCGACGAGGTCGTCTCGGCGAGCTACCGGATCGCCGGCGACAAGAAGTGGAGGCCGCTGCACCGCAGCGGCGAGTTCACCTGGCAGGGCAACCTGCCAGGCAACCTGCAGAGGGCCGGTGAGCACAGCGTCGAGGTGAAGGCGGTCGACGCGGCGGGCAAGACCTGGTCCAAGTCGGCGGACTTCACCCTCACCCGTGAGCCGGCGCTCAAGCCGGTCGACGGCGGTGACTGGGACCAGCACCACGGCAACGAGGGCCACTCCGGTGTCGCGCCGGCGCAGGAGGCCGGCCGCCGCCTGGCATGGAGCTTCCGCACCAACGGCACCTTCCTCACCGGGTCGCCGGTGATCCACGACGGCGTCGTCTACGCGGGCACCCGCGACGAGAACGGCGACGGCAACAGCCGGATCCACGCCGTCCGGCTCAAGGACGGCAAGGAGCTGTGGAACTTCGAGGTGCCGCAGTCGATCCACGGCAGCCTCGCCTACGGTGACGGCCTGATCTTCGCGCCGACCCTCGGCTCGGAGCTGTACGCCGTGGACGCGAAGACCGGCAAGCTGCGCTGGAAGGCCGAGCCCGAAGAGGCGCCGGCCCCGAACAACCAGCGCACCTACGGCTACTACTCGCCTGCCGTCTCCGGTCACACCGTGCTCTGGCCCTACCAGACCCGCTTCGGTATCGGCAGCCAGGGCGTCCTCAAGGCGCTCGACACCCGCACCGGCGAGCAGATCTGGGCCTCCCCGATGTCCGGCTCGACCATGAGCGACGGCACGCCCGCCGTCATGGACGGCACCGTGTACGTCGGCAACCAGACCGCCGACCGCGTGCTCGCCTACGACCTGGCCACCGGCGCCCGCAAGTGGACCGGAGCCGAGTCGCTCGGCGGCTGGCAGGACGGCGTGCCGACCGCGGCCGAGGGCAGGGTCTTCATCGGCGCCAACAACGGCATCGCCGCCCGCGACGCCAAGACCGGCGAGACGCTGTGGACCTACCGGAGCCCGCGTTCCTCGCTCGTATCGAGCGGCTCGACCCCGAGCGCCGCGGCCGTCAAGGACGGCGTCGTCTACATGGGCTTCCCGAGCGGCGCCGTCGTCGCCCTCGACGCCCAGACCGGCAACGTGCTGTGGGAGCGCGTGCTGCCCGGCGACATCTACCACGGTGGCGTGATGTCCAGCCCGGTCGTGGCCGGTGGCACGCTCTTCGTCGGCGCCAACAACGGCAAGTTCTACGCCCTGGCCACCGACACCGGCCAGATCCTGTGGAACCACGAGACCGGCACCTGGGTCGGCGCCGGCCCGGCCGTCAGCGGCAACACCGTCGTTGCGGGCGCCTGGGACGGCAACCTCTACGCCTACGTGCCGGGCGGCGAGTCCGCGCAGCGCTGGGCGACCGTGACCGGTACGGTCAGCGACCCGGAGACGGGCGCTCCGATCGCCGGCGCGAAGGTCACCGCCGTCGCCGCCGGTCAGGACACCTCGGTGACCAGCACCGACACCAAGGGCCGCTACCGGATGGGCCTGCCGGCGTCGACTTGGACCGTCACGGCGGCCAAGCGCGGACTGATCGCCGACGACCGCTCGGAGGTCAGCGTCACGGTCGGCACCACCGGCAACGAGACGGCCGACCTGAAGCTGATCAAGGTGACCCACCCGGTCGCCGGCAAGTCGACGTACGCGCCGGACTACGGCAACGGCAGCACGCGCACCGACGTCGTCACGGGCAGGGAGTACTACTACCTGGCCAACGACAAGGTCCGGGCGTCCGTGACGCCGTACACCGGCGGCAACAACGGCGTCGGCGGTCTGGGCCAGGGCGAGCTGTCGGACGTCATGCTCAACGACGCCGGCGGCGCCGAGACCCTCGACTGGGGCGAGATGCTGCTGCGTCCCAGCCTCACGCCGCCCGACTCGTGGGACCGGCCGGGCGACCAGATCGACCTGCCCGACCTCGCGGTCGACGGCGCGGCCGTGGTCGGCAACGGTCAGTACCGGGGGAACGGGGCCATCAAGGCGCGGGTCCGCTACGAGACCCTGCCCGACTCTCCGGTCGTGAAGATGACGGTCAAGCTGACCAACACCGGCACCACGGGCTACCAGGGCTACTTCAACTACATGATCGACCCCGACAGCTCGGTCGACAACGGCCGGATCCCCGGCTTCAGCGGCATCAACCCGGGTCTGAAGACCTCGGGCTGGACCGGGAACCACGTCTACGTCGGGGCTGACACGGCCACCACGAACGGCCAGGCCGCCCACGGCCTCGCCTGGTCACAGGACAGGCCGGCCGCGGTCGGTGCGTACGGCTACGTCGAGGGTCTCTACTACGACGCCACGATGGAGCCCGGTGCCACCAAGCAGTTCAGCTTCTACCACCTGACCGACTACGCGACCGCCGGTGGCGACCCCACCGGCAACATCGCGAAGTGGGCCGACGAGATCGACCTGCACGACGAGGCCGTCCCGGACGCCGCTCGCGCGGCCGGCACGATCACCGCGGACGGCGCCGCCGTCTCCGGTGCCCGGGTCGCCCTCGAGCAGGACGGCAAGGTGGTCGCGACCACGAGCACCGACGCCCAGGGCAGGTACCGCGTCAAGGCCCCCGCCGGTCAGTACGACGTCCGGGTGTCCAAGCTGGGCTACCGGACGGCCGCCGACAAGGTCACCGTGCCGGCGGCGGGCAACGGCGTCGCCGACGTCGCGCTGAGCCCGGTCGAGGTCGAGGCGAGCTACGGCAAGCACATCGGCTCGGGTCTGGTCGAGGCAGGCCACGGCGACGTCATGCTCGAGAACGACAAGCTCTCGATGGCGATCGCCGACGCCTTCAACGACTCGCAGCTCTCCGGCAGCACCCGCGGCAAGCCGGTCGACATCGCCGTCCGTGGCATGGCCGACCAGTTCGACTGGATCAACCTGCCCTATGTCTCGGCGACCCAGCCGACCGGCGGTAACGCGTGGGACGTCCGGACGGTGGGGGCGACCGACGTCAAGATCGTCCAGGCGACCGGCGACAAGGCCGTCGTCCGGGTATCCGGGCCGGTCAATGGCTTCACGGGTCTGACGGCGACGACGACGTACACGCTGAAGCCGGGCGACGACTTCGCCACGGTCTCGACGGAGCTGAGCAACTCCGGCTCGGCTCCCCTCAGCGTGTGGACCGGTGACGCGATGGACCACGACGCGGCCGGCCAGGCCAGTGTCATCCCGGGCACCGGCATCGTCGCGCCGGGTGCGACGGCGGCGTACACCCCGACCAAGCCGTACATCGGCATGACCGGGACCGACCCGCAGGTGTTCGGTCTCGTCTACGGCACGCCGGCCGGCGCCTTCGACGTCTACGCCGCGGGCAACTGGGTGATGAGCCGATTCAACGTCGACGTGCCGGCGGGCGGTTCCTACACCCTCACCCGCAAGCTCGTCGTCACCCCGGGCACCGACGCGGTGGGCATCCTCGACGAGGTCCCCGCGCCGTAACGCACACCCACCCCACCACACGGGGCCGGCCCGGACTCCAACCGGGCCGGCCCCGTGCGCCGATCCGCCAGAACAGCGCTGTACGTGCCGGATATTGCATCCGTGCTGTTCACGGCCCTGATCCGGGGTCAGCAGGGTGCCGCTGGAACTGCTGGGCCGTCAGCAGCCGCAGGGTGTAGCGCATGAGGACGGCGACTCCCGCGCTGCCGTGGCGTGCCTCGGCCGCGTTGCCCACGATGCCCTGGAGCCTGCGCAGGGCGAAGGTGTACGCGGCGAGGCCCAGGTAGGCCTCGGTCTTGCCGCCACCGGTGGGGAAGAACAGCAGGTCGACGAGGGCTTCGCGGCCCGGTGCCGCGGTGCGGGTGGCCGGGCGCGCTGAGCACGAATAGTCCGCATCTCATCGGACCGGCCCGACACTTGTTGCTCACCGAACGCGGCATGCAGAGTGAGTGCGGACAGCCCTCTTGATGGTTGGCTCGCTCAGCTCCACCATCACGAGAAACTTGCGTGCCGCCCTCCAAGAAATTCCGGAGGGCAATGGCTGTAGTGTCCACGAAATCGTCGGGGATGGTGTCAGCATCGACCCAGCGGACCTGGGAGTGCTTGCGGGGTTCGCGGTTTTCGGGTTCACCGGTCCAGTCGTGGGCGGCGAAGACGACGGTGAGAAAGCCGTTGGGAGCTTCGACGCCCCAGGCGCCGTGGATGATGTGGGCGACCTTGAGGGACTCGGGTTTCACGGTGAGGCCCGTCTCCTCGTAGAGCTCGCGCACCGCAGTTTCGGTGATGGGTTCGCCCGGCTCGCTCTTGCCGACGGGGAGGTCCCACATGCCCTGGGCGAACTTGGCGTTCTCGCTGCGCTGGAGGAGGACGACGCGGTTGGCGGCCTTGTCGTGGACGATGACGGCCGCGACAAGCAGGGTCATCGAATCGAGCGCCGGCTTGAGGGCTTGGGAGCGGTCATCGGTCTGCTGGGCCACGGTGTTCCCTTCGTCGGGCGGGTGCCGCTCACGCGGGAGTAGCTGGGCTGGGGGCCGTCCTCGACTACGTCACCCTCCCCGACCGCACCCGGCTCCCCATCGCCCGCTGGGAGTTCGGCACCGACCGCTGGGAGAAGCACCTCAGCCACGCCGGGTTCTGGCTCACCTCGGCCCAGGAGTTCCACGACCCCCGCATGGGCCACTGGCCCACCACCCTGCTGGTCCGTGCCCGCAAGCTCTGACACCGCGTTCCACCGGCCTATGGAGGACCGATGCGCCCGCCCTGCCTGCTCCTCGACATCGACGGCGTCCTCATACCCTTCCCCGACGAGCACGGCTCGACCCCGGCCACCCACGCCTGCCATGACGTCGTCCCCGCCGGCCGCAGCGCCGACAACCCGGTCACCGTCTGGCTCCACCCCGATCACGGCCGTCTGCTCATGGACGTGATCCGCACTGGCCTGGTCACCCCGGTCTGGTGCACCAGCTGGCGCCAGAACGCCACCACCCTCATCGGCCCGCTCCTCGGCCTTCCAACCCTGTCGTACGTCGATCTCCCGCGTCCGCAGATCACCACCAGCCATCCCGACGGCTACCTGTGGAAGCGCGACCACGTCGACGCCTGGCCCTCCTCATTCAGCCCGACCCGCACCTCGGTCTACAGCCCGAGCACCTGACCGAGGTCACGAGGTGGGTCGCGCAGTTACCCACAGCCCGCGCCGCCTGACGACTGATGCCCTCGCTGCCACGAGCGGGGCTGTAAGACGTTCGGCTCTGGCCCGTAGTCGGTCGTGACGCCGGGTAGCCAGCGGTCATGATCTTGTGATGGATATCAACTCCCTTATGGCGACGGTATTTTCCGGCTTGTCGGTACTGGTCGTCGAGGACGTGGCGGACGGTGGCGGCGCGGTGGTGGTCACGGCGCGCACCCGGGAGGACGCGGTGCCATGTCCGGTGTGCGGGACGCCAACGGCGAAGGTGCACGGGTACCACGGCCGGACCGTGGCGGACGTGCCGGTCGACGCCCGTCAGGTCGTCGTGCGCCTGCGCGTACGACGGCTGGTTTGCCCTGTCCTGGGATGTGGGCGGCAGACCTTCCGCGAGCAGATCCCGGGGCTGCTGGAGCGTCATCAGCGCCGCACGGTGCGGCTTTCATGGCAGATATCCCAGGTGGCGCGGGAGCTGTGCGGCCGGGCGGCCGCACGCCTGGCCGGCATGCTGGCCGTCCCCGTCTCCCGCAGTACCGCGCTGCGCCATCTGCGGCGCTTGCCGCTGCCGCAGCGGGTGGTCCCGTCGGTGATCGGCGTGGACGATTTCGCCCTGCGCCGCCGCCACCGCTACGCCACGATCATCACCGACGCCGAGACCGGCAGGCGTGTCGCGGTGCTACCCGACCGCGAGGCCGCCACGCTGGAGTCCTGGCTGCGTGAACACCCCAAGATCGAGGTCGTGTGCCGGGACGGCTCGGCCACCTATGCCGAAGCCATCCGCCGTGCTCTGCCCGGCGGGGTGCAGGTCAGCGACCGATGGCACCTCTGGCGAAATTTTTGCGACAAGGTCCAGCTCGAGGTCCGTGCCCACGCCGGCTGCTGGGCCACCATCAACCCGCCCCGCCCCGGCGGAGTACGCGAGCAGACCACCCGCGAACGCTGGAACAAGGTCCACGATCTCCTCGGCCAGGGCGTCGGCCTGCTCGACTGCTCCCGCCGCCTGGCCCTGTCCCTGAACACCGTCAAACGCTACGCCCGCATGCCCGAACCCCAGGCCCTGCGCATCGCCCCCACCTACCGGCCCACCCTCGTCGACCCCTACCGCGACCACCTCCGCGAACGGCGCCAGGCAGACCCCGCAGTGCCTATCACTCATCTCCTGCGGGAGATCCGAGAACTGGGCTACATCGGCAGCGCCAACCTGCTGGTCCGCTACCTCAACCAGGGCCGCGCCGAAGGCGACCGCCCCGTCACCACCCCGCGCCACGCCAGCCGCCTCCTGCTCACCAACCCCGAGAATCTGCGCCCGAAGGAATCGACCCTGCTGGAGAAGATCGCCGCAACCTGCCCGGAGATGACCGCGCTTACCGATCTCGTACGCGGCTTCGCCGTCCTGCTGAAGCCGGCCGAGGGCAACGACGTCAAACTCACCGACTGGATCACCACCGCCCGCGCCGTCGACCTGCCCCACCTGCGCAGTCTCACCAACGGCCTCGAAATCGACCGGGCCGCCGTCAACGCGGGCCTCACCTTGCCCTACCACAACGGCCGCACCGAGGGCGTCAACACCCGCACCAAGAGGATCATGAGACAGATGCACGGACGCGCCGGATTCGACCTTCTCCGGCACCGCATCCTCCTGCCCTGACAGACACCCGGCGTTACCACCGACTACGGGCCAGAGCCACTCGTTTGACAGTCCCCTACCAAGCAGCCCTCGATGCCGGAGCCGACCCCGCCGTCGTCACCCAATGGATCAACCACGCGCAGAGAGACAAGGAGGCGGCGCGGAAGAAACTCGACGCGCTCCCCGCCGTCATCCGGAAGAAGGAACCCCCACTCGACGCCCAGCAGATCCGCGAGATCACTGAGAGCCTTGGAGACATCGCACAGCGCATCCACGCAGCCGACACCGAGAAGAAAAGCCCACTCTACGAAGCCCTAGGCATCACCATCAGTTACGAAAACACGACGAGGACCGCGACCGTAAGGTCAAGGCCCTCATCTGCGTATCGTCAGTGGTTGTGTCCGAGGGGGGACTTGAACCCCCACGCCCGATAAAGGGCACTAGCACCTCAAGCTAGCGCGTCTGCCATTCCGCCACCCGGACGAGGTGTCTGCCGCCTTGCCGGGGGTGTTCCCGGCGGCGACAGAGACAACAATACCAAGGTTTCGGAGTGCCCTTCACCTGCGTTTCCACCGGGGGGACGGGGCGCGGACAGGGCGGTCCGCCCTGTCCGGCCCGTCACACCTCGTGTTCGGAACGTCACCTCACGGGGTGAGCGAGTGCCTACGGCATCAGGTGGTACTCCGGGAAGTTCCCCGGCAGCCGCTCCCCCGCCGGCCCGTGCGTCACCGCCCGCACCAGCAGTTCGCCGCCGACGAACGCGCCCCGCCAGGACGCGCCGAAGCCGCCGAACAGTTCCTCCCGGTCACCCCGGGAGCGTGGCTTGCCGTGGCCGGTCTTGAAGGCGCGGATCTGCGGGGCCAGTCGTTCGTACGTCGTCCGGTCGTCCGTGGACAGGGTGGCGACCAGCGCGCCGTTGGAGGCGTTCATGGCGGCCAGCAGCTCGGCCTCGGTGTCGACCAGGACGATGGTGTCGACCGGGCCGAAGGGTTCCGCGTGGTGCAGCGGGGAGGACGGCGGCGGGTTGAGGAGCGTCACCGGCTGGACGTACGCCGAGGTGTCCTGGCCGGGCAGGAACCGGGCGTCGTCCAGCCTGCCGCGGTGCAGCGGGACGGCGCCGCGGTCGACGGCCTCGGCCACCTGGTCGTTCAGCTCCTTGGCCTTGGCGGCGTTGATCAACGGCCCGAAGTCCAGCGCCGGGTAGGGGTCGTCACGCTTCTCGACGGCGAGCGGGTGCCCGACCTGGAGCGTGCGGACCGCCGGAAGGTACGCCGCCAGGAACTCGTCGAACAGCGCGCGCTGGACGACGAAGCGCGGGTAGGCCGTGCACCGCTGTTTGCCGTAGTCGAAGAGCTTGGGCACGACCGCCGTGAGCGTGTCCCAGTCCGAGTAGTTCCAGATCCCCCAGGTGTTGAGTCCCTCCTGTTCGAGGATGTGCCGCTTGCCGAGGTCGGCGACGTCCGTGGCCACCGCGGCGCCGGTGTCGCGGCCACCGACGAAGGAGACGCAGCCGATCTCGGGCGCCCGTACCAGCGCCTGCGACAACTCGCGTCCGCTGCCGCTGACGAGCGTGACCGGCAGCCCCTCGCGGGCGGCGAGCGCACAGGCCAGCGTCAGACAGGCGACTCCGCCGTCGGTCGGTGTCTTGGCGATGACCGCGTTGCCCGCCAGCGCCTGTACCAGCATGGCGTGGACGAGCACGCTCATCGGGTAGTTCCAGCTCGCGACGTTGGACACCGGACCGTCCAGCGGGGCCCGCCCGGCGAGCATCGGCTCGATGCCGTCGACGTACCAGCGCACCCCGTCGATGGCCCGGTCGACGTCCGCCTGCGCGAGCCGCCACGGCTTGCCGATCTCCCAGACGAGCAGCAGCGCGAGCAGTTCGCGGTGTTCGGCGAGCGCGTCGAGGGTCGCGGCGACACGGGCGCGGCGTTCGTCGAGCGAGACGTGCCGCCAGGCGCGGTGCTGGTCGAGCGAGGCGCGGACGGCCTGGTGGGCGGCGGCCCGGTCCAGGCGCGGCGGGGCCGCGATGGGGGTGCCGTCGACGGGGGTGGTGGCGGGCAGGACGCGGCCGTCCGCCTGCCAGGTGGCGTTCCAGAGGTTGAGGACGCGGTCGCCCTGGAACGCCTCGGGCGCGACGGCCAGGCAGCGCTGCCAGGCGTCGGCCCAGGAGGTGCCGGCCTTCAGGGTGAGGGCCTGGGAGTTGGTTTCCGGGATGAGGGTGGGTGCCATCGTTCTGCTCCGCTCTCGGTGCACAGTCGGGGCGGGAGGTGCATGGCCGACGCCGCGCACGGCTCGCACTGGCGTGCGCGGTGTCGTCGGGGGCGCCGCACGAGGCCGTGCGCGGCCGGATGCCGGCCGCGGGACGACGGGTGGTGCGAAGGCGTGCGGCGCCTCGTCAAGCGGTCCTGTCGTCTCCAGCGTCGTACGAACGAAAGCTACTGACGAGTCAGGAAGCGCGACAGTCACCGGGCGACGACTATGAGTGACGTCACTCGGTGGTCCTGAGCGCGGCCAGCACGAGGCGGGCCGTCTCGGTCGGTGTGCTCCCCACCCGCACTCCGACCGCCTCCAGCGCCTCCTTCTTCGCCTGCGCGGTGCCGGACGAGCCGGAGACGATGGCGCCGGCGTGCCCCATGGTCTTGCCCTCGGGGGCGGTGAATCCGGCGATGTAGCCGACGACCGGCTTGGTGACGTGTTCGCGGATGTACTCGGCGGCGCGTTCCTCCGCGTCGCCGCCGATCTCACCGATCAGGACGATCAGTTCGGTGTCGGGGTCGTCCTGGAAGGCGGCCAGGCAGTCGATGTGGGTGGTGCCGACGACGGGGTCACCGCCGATGCCGACGCAGGTGGAGAAGCCGATGTCGCGCAGCTCGTACATGAGTTGGTAGGTCAGCGTGCCGGACTTCGACACCAGGCCGATCGGGCCGGGCTTGGCGATGTCCGCCGGGATGATGCCGGCGTTGGACTGGCCGGGGGTGATCAGGCCGGGACAGTTGGGGCCGATGATCCGGGTGCCCTTCCGCTCGGCGTAGGCCGTGAAGGCGACCGAGTCGTGTACCGGGATGCCCTCGGTGATGACGACCGCGAGGCCGATGCCGGCGTCGGCGGCCTCGACGACCGCGGCCTTGGCGAAGGCGGGCGGTACGAAGACGACCGTGACGTCCGCCCCGGTCGCCGCCATGCCCTCGCGCACCGAGCCGAAGACGGGCACGGCGCGGTCGTCGAAGTCGACGGACTGGCCCGACTTGCGCGGGTTCACGCCGCCGACGACATTGGTACCGGCGGCGAGCATGCGCCGGGTGTGCTTCATGCCCTCGCCGCCGGTCATGCCCTGGACGAGGACCTTGCTCTCCTTGGTGAGGTGAATGGCCATGTCTCTTCTCCTCAGGTGGCGTTGGCGAGCTGGGCCGCCGCGCGGGCGGCGCCGTCCATGGTGGTGGCCTGCTGGACCAGCGGGTGCGCGCGTTCGTCGAGGATCGCCCGGCCGCGTGCGGCGTTGTTGCCGTCGAGCCGGACGACCAGCGGTTTGGTCAGCCGGACGGTGTCCAGTGCCTGCACGATGCCGTCGGCGACGGCGTCGCAGGCCGTGATGCCGCCGAAGACGTTGACGAAGACCGACTTCACGGCGGGGTCGGAGAGGATCACGGACAGGCCGTCGGCCATGATCTGCGCGGAGGCTCCGCCGCCGATGTCGAGGAAGTTGGCGGGGCGGGCGCCGCAGCCGGCGACGACGTCGAGCGTCGACATGACGAGGCCGGCGCCGTTGCCGATGATGCCGACCTCGCCGTCCAGTTTGACGTAGTTCAGGCCTCGCTCGGCGGCCACCGCCTCCAGCGGGTCGTCGTGCTCCGCGCCTTCGGCACCCCAGCGGGCCTGGCGGAAACGGGCGTTGTCGTCCAGCGTGACCTTGCCGTCGAGGGCGAGGAGCTGCCCCTGGGCGGTGCGGACCAGAGGGTTCACCTCGACCAGCAGGGCGTCCTCGCGAACCAGCACCTCCCACAGCCGTACGAGTACGTCGACGCTCTGCGGCGGCAGTCCGGCCGCCTCGGCGATCCGGCCCGCCACGGCGGACGTGACGCCCTCGGCCGGGTCGATCGGGATGCGCGCCACGGCCTCGGGCCTGGTCGCGGCGACCTCCTCGATGTCCATGCCGCCCTCGGCGGACGCGATCGCGAGGAAGCGGCCCGCGGCGCGGTCGAGCACGTAGGAGGCGTAGTACTCGGTCTCGATGTCGACGGGCTGGGCCAGCATGACCTTGCTGACCGTGTGCCCCTTGATGTCCATGCCGAGGATCTGGCGTGCCGTCAGCTCGGCTGCGGCCGGTTCGGCGGCGAGCTTCACGCCGCCCGCCTTGCCGCGCCCGCCCGTCTTGACCTGTGCCTTGACGACGACACGGCCGCCGAGCCGGCGGGCGATCTCGCGTGCCTCCTTGGGCGAGTCGGTGACTTCCGCCCTCGGCACCAAGATGCCGTGTTCCTCGAAGAGTTCCCTTGCCTGGTGTTCGTACAGGTCCATCTCGGCTCCTGACTACTGAGTCTTGCGTGGGCGAAACCCGAGCCCCTCGAAAACTGCCGCACGCCCCCTGGACACCACCCACCGGATGCGGGATAACAAGCTTCATACAGTATTCGTCGACTGTATGCAATGTACCGCGAGAGTGTTCCAACCCCCTACGAAGGGACAGGACTTCGCCATGCCCGACGACACCCAGGACGTCATTTCCGGCGGTCATCTCGTCGCCAAGGCCTTGAAGGCCGAGGGGGTAGAACGCATCTACACCCTGTGCGGCGGCCACATCATCGACATCTACGACGGCTGCGTCGACGAGGGCATCGAAGTCGTCGACGTACGCCACGAACAGGTCGCCGCACACGCCGCCGACGGATACGCGCGGATCACCGGCAAGCCCGGCTGCGCGGTCGTCACCGCGGGCCCGGGGACGACCGACGCCGTCACCGGCGTCGCCAACGCCTTCCGCGCCGAGTCGCCGATGCTGCTGATCGGCGGCCAGGGCGCCCTCACCCAGCACAAGATGGGGTCCCTGCAGGACCTGCCGCACGTCGACATGATGACGCCGATCACCAAGTTCGCGGCGGCCGTGCCGGACACGGCGCGTGCGGCGGACATGGTGTCCATGGCGTTCCGCGAGTGTTACCACGGCGCGCCCGGGCCCTCCTTCCTGGAGATCCCGCGCGACGTCCTCGACGCCAAGGTCCCGGCGGACAAGGCACGCGTGCCGAAGGCCGGGGCCTACCGCGCCTCGACCCGCTCGGCCGGCGACCCCGAGGCCATCGAGAAGCTCGCCGACCTGCTCGTGCACGCCGAGAAGCCCGCGATCCTGCTGGGCAGCCAGGTGTGGACGACCCGCGGCACCGAGGCGGCCATCGAGCTGGTCCGCACGCTGAACGTCCCGGCGTACATGAACGGCGCCGGCCGTGGCACCCTCCCGCCCGGCGACCCGCACCACTTCCAGCTGTCGCGCCGGTACGCGTTCTCCAACGCCGACGTCATCGTCATCGTCGGCACGCCCTTCGACTTCCGCATGGGCTACGGCAAGCGGCTGTCGGCGAACGCGACCGTCGTGCAGGTCGACCTCGACTACCGCACCGTCGGCAAGAACCGCGACATCGACCTCGGCATCGTCGGCGACGCGGGACTGGTGCTGAAGTCGGTGACGGAAGCCGCCTCGGGGCGCGTCAACGGGGGCGCGTCCAAGCGCAAGGAGTGGCTCGACGAGCTGCGCGCCGCGGAGCAGACCGCGCTGGAGAAGCGGCTGCCGCAGCTGCGCTCGGACGCCTCGCCCATCCACCCCTACCGGCTGGTCAGCGAGATCAACGACTTCCTCACCGAGGACTCGATCTACATCGGCGACGGCGGCGACATCGTCACCTTCTCCGGTCAGGTCGTGCAGCCCAAGTCACCGGGCCACTGGATGGACCCGGGCCCGCTGGGCACGCTCGGCGTCGGGGTGCCGTTCGTGCTCGCGGCCAAGCAGGCGCGGCCCGACAAGGAGGTCGTCGCGCTCTTCGGCGACGGCGCCTTCTCGCTCACCGGCTGGGACTTCGAGACGCTCGTCCGCTACGACCTCCCCTTCGTCGGCATCGTCGGCAACAACTCCTCCATGAACCAGATCCGCTACGGCCAGGCCGCCAAGTACGGCAAGGAGCGCGAGCGGGTCGGCAACACCCTCGGCGACGTCCACTACGACAAGTTCGCCCAGATGCTCGGCGGTTACGGCGAGGAGGTCCGAGACCCCGCCGACATCGGTCCGGCGCTGCGGCGCGCTCGCGAGTCGGGCAAGCCGTCGCTGATCAACGTCTGGGTCGACCCGGACGCGTACGCCCCCGGAACCATGAACCAGACCATGTACAAGTGAGGTGATCCGGTGACCGCACAGGCTCTCCAGGGCATCCGCGTCCTGGACATGACCCACGTCCAGTCCGGGCCCTCCGCGACCCAGCTCCTCGCCTGGCTCGGCGCGGACGTCGTCAAGCTGGAGGCGCCGACCGGGGACATCACGCGCAAGCAGCTGCGTGATCTCCCGGACGTCGACTCCCTCTACTTCACGATGCTCAACTGCAACAAGCGGAGCATCACCCTCAACACCAAGACCGAGCGCGGCAAGGAGCTCCTCACCGAGCTGATCCGGCGCTCCGACGTCATGGTCGAGAACTTCGGGCCGGGCGCCGTCGACCGCATGGGCTTCACCTGGGACCGCATCCAGGAGATCAATCCACGGATCGTCTACGCCTCCATCAAGGGGTTCGGCGAAGGCCCGTACACCAACTTCAAGGCGTACGAGGTCGTCGCGCAGGCCATGGGCGGCTCGATGTCGACCACCGGCTTCGAGGACGGGCCGCCGCTGGCGACGGGGGCCCAGATCGGGGACTCGGGGACAGGTGTGCACGCCGTGGCGGGCATCCTCGCGGCCCTGTACCAGCGCGAGCACACCGGGCGCGGGCAGCGGGTCAACGTGGCCATGCAGCACGCCGTACTCAACCTGTGCCGGGTGAAGCTGCGGGACCAGCAGCGCCTGGCACACGGGCCGCTCGCCGAATATCCGAACGAGGACTTCGGCACGGAGGTTCCCCGCTCGGGCAACGCCTCCGGCGGAGGCCAGCCCGGCTGGGCGGTCAAGTGCGCGCCGGGCGGCCCGAACGACTACGTGTACGTCATCGTGCAGCCCGTCGGCTGGCAGCCGATGAGCGAGCTCATCGGCCGGCCCGAACTGGCCGACGACCCGGAGTGGTCGACGCCGGAGGCCCGGCTGCCCAAGCTCAACAAGATGTTCCAGCTGATCGAGGAGTGGTCCTCGACCCTGCCCAAGTGGGAGGTGCTGGAGCGGCTGAACGCCCACAACATCCCGTGCGGGCCGATCCTGTCCACCAAGGAGATCATCGAGGACGCCTCGCTGGCGGCGAACGAGATGGTCGTCCGGGTGCCGCACCCCAAGCGCGGCGAGTTCATGACCGTCGGCAGCCCGCTGAAGCTGTCCGACTCGCCCGTGGAAGTGACCAGTTCGCCGCTGCTGGGCGAGCACAACGCCGAGGTCTACGTCGGCGAGCTCGGCCTCGGCGACGAGGAGCTGCGCCTGCTCAAGTCGAACGGAGTGATCTGACGTGATGGCCGAAGACCGGGTGCTGAGGGTGCGCACCCTCCTCGACACCGTCCGGGCAGGGGGGCGCACGGCGCTGACCGCCCCCGAGGGCAAGGTGCTCGCGGACGCGTACGGGATCGCCGTACCCGGTGAGGAGCTGGCGACCGACGTCGACGAGGCCGTGGCCTACGCGGCGCGGTTCGCCGGGCCCGTCGTGATGAAGATCGTCTCGCCGGACATCCTGCACAAGACCGACGCCGGCGGGGTGATCGTCGGGGTCGAGGGCGCCACTGACGTGCGGGCCGCGTTCCACACGATCATCGACAACGCCCGCGCCTATGACGCGAACGCCCGTATCGAGGGTGTGCAGGTGCAGGAGCTGCTCCCCAAGGGGCAGGAGGTCATCGTCGGCGCGGTGACCGATCCGACGTTCGGGAAGGTCGTGGCCTTCGGGCTCGGCGGCGTGCTGGTCGAGGTACTCAAGGACGTCACCTTCCGGCTCGCGCCGGTGGACGCCGACGAGGCGCTGTCCATGCTGGACTCGATCCGGTCGGCGGAGATCCTGCGCGGGGTCCGCGGCGCCGCGGGTGTGGACCGGTGGGCGGTCGCCGAGCAGATCCGCCGGGTCTCCCAACTCGTCACGGACTTCCCGGAGATCGCCGAGGTCGATCTCAACCCGGTGATCGCCACTCCGGAGGGCGCGGTCGCCGCGGACATCCGGGTCATCCTGTCCGAGGCACCGGTGAAGCAGCGCCGCCGCTACTCGCGCGAGGAGATCCTCACCTCCATGCGCCGGCTGATGCAGCCGCGCACGGTCGCCGTGATCGGTGCCTCCAACGAGCAGGGCAAGATCGGCAATTCGGTGATGCGCAACCTCATCGACGGCGGCTTCTCCGGGGAGATCCACCCGGTGAACCCCAAGGCCGATGACATTCTGGGCCGCAAGGCGTACAAGAGTGTCACGGACGTTCCCGGTGAGGTGGATGTGGCCGTGTTCGCCATTCCCGCCAAGTTCGTGGCCGCGGCGCTGGAGGAGGTGGGACGCAAGGGGATCCCCAACGCCGTCCTCATCCCCTCCGGGTTCGCGGAGACCGGCGAACACGAGCTCCAGGCCGAGATCGTGGAGATCGGCGAACGCCATGGCACCCGGTTGCTCGGCCCGAACATCTACGGCTACTACTCCACCTGGCAGGACCTGTGCGCCACGTTCTGCACGCCGTACGACGTGAAGGGCGGCGTCGCGCTGACCTCACAGTCGGGCGGTATCGGCATGGCCATCCTGGGCTTCGCCCGCACCACCAAGACGGGCGTGTCCGCGATCGTGGGCCTCGGCAACAAGTCGGACCTGGACGAGGACGACCTGCTGACCTGGTTCGGTGAGGACCCGCACACCGAGTGCATCGCCATGCACCTGGAGGACCTCAAAGACGGCCGCGCCTTCGTGGAGGCCGCGCGGGAGACCGTGCCGAAGAAGCCGGTGGTGGTCCTGAAGGCGGGCCGTACGGCGGCCGGCGCGAAGGCCGCGGGCTCGCACACCGGCGCCCTCGCGGGCGACGACGCGGTGTACGACGACATCCTCAGGCAGGCGGGTGTCATCCGGGCGCCCGGACTGAACGACATGCTGGAGTACGCGCGCGCGTTGCCGGTGCTGCCCGCTCCCCAGGGCGACAACATCGTGATCATCACCGGGGCGGGCGGCAGCGGCGTACTGCTCTCCGACGCCGTCACCGACAACGGCCTGTCCCTGATGGAGATCCCGCCGGACCTGGACGAGGCGTTCCGCGAGTTCATCCCGCCCTTCGGGGCCGCGGGCAACCCGGTGGACATCACCGGGGGCGAGCCGCCGTCGACGTACGAGGCGACCATCCGGCTCGGCCTGGAGGACCCGCGCATCCATGCGCTCGTCCTCGGCTACTGGCACACCATCGTGACCCCTCCCATGGTCTTCGCCGAGCTCACCGCGCGTGTGGTGGCCGAGTTCCGGGAGCGCGGGATCGAGAAGCCGGTGGTGGCGTCGCTCGCGGGCGACGTCGAGGTCGAGGAGGCGTGCCAGTACCTCTACGAGCGAGGGGTGGTGGCGTACCCCTACACGACGGAGCGGCCGGTGGCCGTGCTCGGTGCGAAGTACCGGTGGGCACGGGCGGCAGGGCTGTTGGGGGGCGGCTCATGAGGTGAGCGAGGGGGGAGCCGGCCGACGGTGCGCGTCGGCCGGCCCCGGAACCCGTGCGCGCACGAAAGGCATTGGACAGGGGGCGCTGGCCAGATCTTTCGACGCAAGGGGTGCAAAACGACATGACAACGACCGATCTGCCAACATCGGTGGCCTACCGAGAGGTGACCGACGCCAACGGGCGTGTGTACCGCCTCGGTGAGACCGACATCGACATCATGGGCCGCAAGCGCAAGTGGATGGTCATCCTGCCGTGGATCGGCATGATGGGCATCAGCTCGGCCGAGTACGCGTTCGCGTCGGCCGAGGACACCCTGCACATCGCACACAGTTGGAACAGTGCGCACATCTTCTGGATGCTTGGTGTCTGGGTGTTCTTCCAGGCGGCGGTGGCCTTCCCCGCCGGAAAGCTCAGGGAAAGCGGCAAGCTGCCCGCCCGCTGGGCGATGATGCTCGGCGCACTCGGCACACTGCTCGGATATCTGTCCCTCGCGTACGCGCCGCATGTGATCGTCGCGTACATAGGGTTCGGCATGTTCAGCGGTATGGGCGCCGGCATGGTCTACGCGACCTGCGTGAACATGGTCGGCAAGTGGTACCCGGAACGCAAGGGAGGCAAGACCGGCTTCGTCAACGGCGGATTCGCCTACGGTTCCGTGCCGTTCGTCTTCCTCTTCACCGGCTACATGGATCTGACGAACTTCCGCTGGGTGCTTGTCGGGGTCGGTGTCTTCCTGGCCGGGGTGGTGGCCGTGTCCGGCTACTTCTTCAAGGACCCGCCGAAGAACTGGTGGCCCGAGGAGGTCGACCCGCTGCGGGTGCCGGACGACCACCGCGCCCGGCGCGCACTGGCGATGAACCCCCCGGCGGTCAAGCAGTACACCCCGAAGGAGGCCTGGAAGACCGGGCGGGTCGCGCTGATGTGGTTCTGCCTGATGTGCACGTCGGGCGTGAACATCTTCGGCATCGCCTTCCAGGTCGACATAGGCAAGGAGGCCGGCTTCGCCGGCGGAATCGTCGCAACGGCCATGTCACTCAAGGCCATCGTCAACGGCACCGGGCGCGGTGTGATCGGCTGGCTGTCGGACCGTTACGGGCGCAAGCGATGCCTGATCTTCGTCTGCATCGTCCTCGGCCTTTCCCAGTACGGCATCCTGTGGTCCGCCAACATCGAGAACCTCCCGCTGTTCCTGGTCTTCTCCAGCATCTCCGGGTTCGGCGGAGGCGCCATCTTCCCGATGTTCGCGGCGATGACGGCGGACTACTTCGGCGAGAACAACAACGCGTCCAACTACGGCCTGGTCTACAGCTCCAAGCTGGTGTCCGGCCTGCTCGGATCCGGCATGGGCGCTGTCGTGGTGAGCAACTGGGGCCACACCGGGGCGTTCACGCTGGCCGGCTCCATCTCGCTGTTCGCCGCCTTCGTCGCGCTGTTCCTGTCCCAACCGGGTCGGCCCAAGTCCAAGCGCATCGATCCCAACCCCCACCCGCTGGGCGAGGAGACGGCCTGACGTGACACGTGGCCCGCGAGGCCGTACCTAGCGCCGGAGAACGGACCGGGCGGCCCTTCCCGCACCACTGGGGAAGGGCCGCCCGGTCCGCGTTCGCGGATCAGCGACGCCGCTTGCGCAGGGCCGCCAGGTTGTCGTAGCTGATCTTGGCCTCGCGCAGCGACTGCCCGGGGTCGGTGGCGCTCGGGGAGTTGTCGTCCTCGACCATCGGGTTGTGGTAGTTCCGCTCCCCGACCCGGGAGAAGAACGTCGTGTAGTCGATGACGCCGGTTCCGAAGGGCACCATGTCGTAGCCCATGCCGTTGGTCGTGCTGGTGACGCCGTCCTTCGCGTGGAAAAGCGGGTAGCGCTTGTTGTGGCAGGCGACCAGTCCCGCCGGGTCGAAGACGCTGCGGCGGCTGGAGCCGTCGTGCGCGGTGTAGGTGTGGAACTTGTACTGGGCGACGTGCGCCCAGAAGACGTCCATCTCCAGCCAGACGAGCCTCGGGTCGGTGACCTTCAGGAAGTACTCCAACTTCCTGATGCCGGAGCTGCGGGTCGGCCGACCCTGGTCGTCCAGGGGACCCCGGTCGAGCAGGAAGCCGTACGCGCTGTCGTGGTTGTGGGTGTAGAGCTTGACGCCCTCTCGACGGGCGATCTCGCCGAGGGCGTTCCACTTGTCGGCGGCCACGTCCCAGTCGGCACGGTAGGAACTGCCGGTGGGGTCGCCGCCGGTGCCCATGTGGTCCATGCCGATGATGTTGGCTATCTCCAGCTGCTGCTTGAAGGTGTCCAGATCCGCCGCCGTCAGCGGCCAGGACGACGGGATGAAGCCGTGGTTGCCCTGGGCGCGCAGACCGTAGTCGTCCAGCCAGGAGCGCAGCAGCCTGGCACCTTCGACGGTTCCCAGGTCGGCGCCGCCGGGTGCGTTGGCGTGCTGGCGGTAGCCCGCGAACTCCACCTGCCGGTAGCCGTGCCGGGCCAGCTGCTTGAACACCTCGCGGAAGCCGGAGGGCAGGTCGGTGGCGAGGGGGTCCCGGCCGGTGGCGTCGCGGACGGTGTAGAGGATGATGCCGCGCTTGTGCGGCGGGACGAGAACGCCCCCGCCGTGGCCGTGGCCGTGGCCGTGATCGTGGCCGTGGCCGTGGCCGTGGTCTCTGCCGCGGTCCTGGGCCAGGGCCGGGGTGGCACCGAAGACCGGGGCGGCGACGGCGCCGGCCGCCACCGCGGTGCAGGTGCTGAGGAAACGGCGCCGGCCCACACCGAGGGTGCGGCGCAGTGCCTCGTCGGGGGCATCGGTGGCGGCTTCGGCGCGGGAGGGGTCGGAATACAGGGTCACGAATGGCCTGCCTTCTCGGTCGTGGCCGGCTCCGGTGCCGCCGGGACCGGCCGTTGTCAGTGCCGTGTGTTTCACTCTCAGTAGTCGGAACTCAGCCGAGTCCGGCGAGCTGGAGCAGGAGTTGTTTCACATCGGTGGCCGCCACGCGGTCACCGAGTGCACGGGGGGTGGAGCAGATGAGCAGCGGGCCGTCGTCGTCGCTCTCGGGAAGGCGGCCATGGCTGCCACGAATAGGTGAGGGATCCAGCGGCACGACCGCCATGCGGTAGCGCATGCCGAGCTTCTTGCGGGCCAGCGCGGTGGCCGCCTTGACCTTGACGTAGGGGTCGAGGGGATCCATGAAGAGCTCGACCGGGTCGTAGCCGGGTTTGCGGTGGATCTCGACGAGTCGCGCGAAGTCGGGCGCGCGCTCGTCGTCGAGCCAGTAGTAGTAGGTGAACCAGGCGTCCGGCTCCGCGACGGCGACCAGTTCGCCGGCCCGTTGATGGTCGAGATGGTGGGCCTTCTTGCCCTCGTCGTCGAGGAGTTGCTCGATGCCGGGCAGTCCGTCGAGCGCCGCCCGGGTCGCGTCGAGGTCCTCGGGGCGGCGCACGTAGACATGGGCGATCTGGTGGTCGGCGACGGCGAAGGCCCGCGACGCCATCGGGTCGAGGTACTCCATGCCGTCCTGCGTGTGCACCTCCAGCAGGCCCGCGCGGCGCAGTGCGCGGTTGATGTCGACGGGCCGGCTGACCGGGGTGATGCCGTACTCGGAGAGCACGACGACGGTACGGCCCTCCGCGCGCGCGTCGGCCAGCAGCGGCGCCACGGCCGTGTCCAGGTCCGCGGCCGCCTTCAGGGAGCGCGGGTCGTCGGGACCGAAGCGCTGGAGGTCGTAGTCGAGGTGAGGGAGGTAGCACAGGGCCAGGTCGGTGCGCCGGGTGCGCAGGATGTGGCGGGTCGCGGCGATGATCCACCGGCTGGAGACGAGGTCCGCGCCGGGCCCCCAGAAGTGGAAGAGCGGGAAGGTGCCGAGTTCCTCGGTGAGTTCGTCGTGCAGTTCCGGAGGGCGCGTGTAGCAGTCGGGTTCCTTGCGGCCGTCGGCGTAGTAGACCGGGCGGGGGGTGACGGTGATGTCGGTGTCGGCGCCCATGGCGTACCACCAGCAGATGTTGGCGACCGTGTAGCCGGGGTGGGCGCGGCGGGCGGCGTCCCAGAGTTTGTCGCCGGCGACCAGGCCGTTGTGCTGGCGCCACAGCAGGACATCGCCGAGTTCACGGAAGTACCAGCCGTTGCCGACGATGCCGTGCTCGGAGGGCATGGTGCCGGTCAGGAAGGTGGACTGGGCGGCGCAGGTGACGGCGGGCAGGACCGTGCCCAGCGGGGCGTGGGCGCCGGACTGGGCGAGGGTCTTGAGGTGCGGCATGTGGTCGAGGAGACGGGGGGTGAGGCCCACGACGTCGAGCACGAGGAGCGGGGTGGGGCGCGCTGGGGCGGGGGCGTTCACGGCAGCTCCTTGAGGCCGAGGTCGGTCAGCAGGTCACGGGAGAGGGTGAGTTCGGCCGCGATGCCGTCCGTCAGCTGGGTGCGGGCGCGGGGCCGCAGCTCCGGTGGGAGGGCCTGCCACGTGTACGTCTCGACCTCCAGGTGGTGGGTGAGCGGGGCGGCTCCGCCGACGAGCCGGGCCAGCGCGCTCTTCAGCACGGCGAGCGTGGAGGTGAGGGGCGCGGCGGGGTCCGCGTGCAGCGGGACGTGGAAGTGGGCGCGCCACGGTGAGGCGTCGGGCAGGGCGGCGCCCTCCAGGGCGGGGCCCAGGTCGTCGGTGCCGCGCAGGCCCATGGCGGTGGCGGTGCGGGTCTGGTGCAGGAAGCGGGGTTCGTCGAAGGCGGCGAGGGCTTCGCGGACCTCGGGCAGATGGGGGTGTTCGGCGTGCAGTGCGGCGGAGAGCTGGGACTTGACGACGGGGACGCCGGCCCGGGTGAGGGCGTCGAGGGCGGTGTGCGGGTCCTCGAAGGAGGTGGCGAGGTGGCAGGTGTCGACGCAGATGCCGATGCGGTCGTGGGCGATCGCGGTCAGCGGGGCGATGGCGTCGCCGGTGGTCTCGACGACGCAGCCGGGCTCCGGTTCCAGGCCGACGCGCAGGGAGCGGCCGGTCAGTTCCTGGAGTGCGTCGAGGCGTTCGCCGAGGGTGCGCAGGGCGGCGTGGGCGGCGTCGGCCCGCCGGCTGTCCTGGGCGGTGCGCCAGGCGAGCGGGAGGGTGGAGATGCTGCCCTCGGTGACGTCGTCGGGGAGGAGGCCGGCCAGCACACGGGCGAGGGCGGTGGTGTGTTCGAGGCGTTCCGGGTCCGCCCAGTCCGGCTTGTACACGCGGTACTTGACCTCTTCGGCGCCGAAGCCCTCGTAGGGGAAGCCGTTGAGGGTGACGACCTCGAGTCCGCGCCGGTCCAGTTCGGTGCGCAGGGTGCGCAGCGCGGACGGGTCGGTGACGAGCGCGTGGGCGGCGTCCTTGGCGAGCCACAGGCCGATGCCGAGCCGGTCGCGGCCGAGGCGGCGGCGGACGGGTTCGCAGTGGTCGCGCAGTTGCGCGAGAACACCGTCGAGGGTTTCGGCGGGGTGGACGTTGGTGCAGTAGGCGAGGTGCACCGTGGAGCCGTCGGGGTGGCGGAAGCGCATGGCTCACTCCCCGCCGCGCAGGATGGAGTTGCCCTCGTGGGTGGCGTCGGTCGCGGCGATGTCGAGGTTCAGCCGGCCGCTGAGGCCGTAGAACGCGACGGGGTTGCGCCACAGCACCTGGTCGACGTCCTCCTCGCTGAAGCCCTCGGCGAGCATCAGGTCGCCGACCTTGCGGGTCTTCAGGGGGTCGCTGCGTCCCCAGTCGGCGGCGGAGTTCACCAGCACCTGCTCGGTCCCGTAGGCGCGCAGGATCGCGACCATCCGTTCCTCGTCCATCTTGGTGTCCGGATAGACGGAGAAGCCCAGCCAGCAGCCGCCGTCCTTGGCCTCCTTGACAGTGGTCTCGTTGAGGTGGTCGATCAGGACACGGTCCGTGGCCAGGGCGGACTCCCGCACCAGGTCGAGGGTGCGGCGCAGACCGGCGAGTTTGTCGCGGTGGGGGGTGTGGACCAGCGCGGGCAGCTCGTGGTCGGCGGCGAGCTGGAGCTGGGCGGCGAGCGCGGTGTCCTCGGCGGGCGTCATCGAGTCGTAGCCGATCTCGCCGACGGCCACCACCTGGTCCTTGACGAGATAGCGGGGAAGTTCGTCGAGGACGGGAAGGCAGCGCGGGTCGTTCGCCTCCTTGGGGTTCAGGGCGATGGTGCAGTGGTGGGCTATGCCGTACTGGGCGGCGCGGAAGGGCTCCCAGCCGAGCAGGGAGTCGAAGTAGTCGAGGAACGTGGCGGGCGAGGTGCGGGGCTGGCCGAGCCAGAAGGCGGGCTCGACGACGGCGCGCACACCGGCGGCGTGCATGGCCTCGTAGTCGTCGGTGGTCCTGGACGTCATGTGGATGTGGGGGTCGAAGATGCGCATCAGGACTCCTTGGCGTGGGGGGTGTCCGATCCGTGCGGGGCGGCCGCGGAATCGGTCAGGGCCAGGACACGGTGCAGGTCCTCGGGTACGGGGCGGCCCGCGGCGGTGCGTTCGGTGGCGTAGTCGCCGAGCATGCGGGCGAGTTCGGCGTCGCCGCGGGCACGGCGCTCGAGGTCGGCGACGCTGTCGACGGAGACGCCGGTGAACAGGCACTTCAGTACGGCGTGGCGCCAGTTGTGCGCGTCGAGGTGCCGGGCGGCGTAGGGGCCGACGGCGGCGGCGACGAGCCGGGTGTCGTTGGTGCGCAGGGCGTCCTCGATCAGCGGGAGGCCGTCGGGTCCGTCCACCAGATGGGGCAGGGCGTGCAGCACGGCGCGGCGCTCGGCTCCGGTGCCCTGGCGGTAGACGCGGCTGAGCGCCTCGGGGTCGGCGCCGGCGGCATGGAGGACCAGCACACGGGCGGCGTCGGCGTGCTCGTCCCCGCAGCGGCGGCCCGCCTCGGCGATGCGCAGCTCCCACACGGAGATGGGCCCGTGCGTGCCGGGGTGGGCGGCGGCCTCGGCGAGGGCCTGGTCGAGCCAGGCGCGGGCGGCTCCCGGGAGGTGGGAGGCGAGGTGGGCGCGCAGGGCCGCGAGCGAGGTGCTGTCCCCGGCCTCGGTGCTGCTCGGGTCGCCCGAACTCGCCGCCGGGTTGGCCGCGCCGGCGTCCAGGTGCTTCACGGGATGCTCCCTTCAGGGGTGGCGGAGGGTTCGCCGTGGGGTGCGGCGGGCGGGGTCGGGGGTGGGACCGGCCCGTCGGGTGGTGCGGCGGCGCGCAGGAACGGGAGGGCGAGTCCGGCGTGGTGGGGGCCCGCGTGGGAGTGCCGGGGCAGCTCGACGACGGTCAGGCCCTGGTAGCCGGTGGCGGCGAGGGCCGCCAGGACGGGCGGGAAATCGATCTCCCCCTCCCCGAACGGGAGGTGCTCGTGGACGCCACGGCGCATGTCCTCGATCTGGACATGGCGCAGCCAGGGCCCGGCGGCGCGGATGCAGTCGGCGGGAGGGAGGGGTTCGAGGCACTGGCAGTGGCCGATGTCGAGAGTGAGACCGAGGGCGCCGGGGTCGCCGAGGGCGCGGCGCAGTACGTGGAAGTCGTCGAGGGTGGCGAGGAGGTGGCCGGGCTCGGGTTCGACGGCGAGCGGGATGCCGGCGGCGGTCGCCGCGTCCAGGACGGGGGTGAGGCTGTCGGCCAGGCGTTTCCACGCCGTGTCCGCGTCGGTGCCGGGCGGAAGGATCCCGCTGAAGCAGTGCACGGCGTGGGCACCCAGGTCGGCGGCGACCCGGACGGCCCGCAGGAGCAGGTCGACGCGGCGGGCGCGGTCGTCGGGCTCCGGGTCCAGGAGGGAGGGGCCGTGTTTGCGGCGCGGGTCGAGCACGTAGCGGGCGCCCGTCTCCACGGTGACGCCCAGCCCGAGCGCGTCGAGTCGCTGCGCGACCCGGCGGGTGCGGGCGGACAGGTCCGGGGCGAGGGGGTCGAGGTGCATGTGGTCGAGGGTGAGACCGACGCCGTCGTAGCCGAGGTCGGCGAGCAGCGCGAGGGCGTCGTCGAGCCGGAGGTCGGCGAGGCCGTTGGTGCCGTAGCCGAAGCGAAGGGCGGCGTGGGGGGCGGCCGGTTCGCCGGGGTGCCGCGCCGGGTGGGGCCGGGGGGTCATGTGATGCTCACTTTCCTCGCGTACCTGCGTCCGATCGGGGCGAGCGCGGCGATGGCCACGGCGGTGAGGCCGGCTCCGGCCCGGGCGGCGAGCGCGGCCTGGAGGGGGATGGTGGCGCGGATGCCGCCGCCGACGGCCCGTTGGGTGAGGGGAGGTGAGGGGTTGAGGGCGGCGTGGGTGTAGGGGCGGCCGGCGGTGGCGGCGTAGGCGGCGGCCAGGGCGGTGCGCAGGGCGACGTCGAGCGTGAGGCCGGGCCGCTCGTGCGCGGACGTCCGGCGTCCGGCGCCGCCGGGGACGCCGGACCTGGCACCGATGCCCGCCCTGGCGCCGGTGCCGGTCGGCGTGGCGTCCTGCGTGCCGCGCGGGGCGCGGGCCACGAGGCGGGTGAGGAGGGCCGTGGCGGCGAGGGCGGCCAGGGGCGGCAGGGAGGAACCGCCCTGGGTCTCCCGGCGGGAGACCGTCGTGACCGCGAAGGTGTGGGTGCCGAGGAGGGCGGCGGAGGGCAGGGCCTCGCGGGTGCGGCCGGTGGTGGCGGCGGCGCCGAGGAGGTGGTCGAGGCCGCGGGCGGCGGCCATGGCCACCGGACCGGCGGGAGTGTGCTTGAGGGCGAGGTCGTACGCCCAGACGGTGGCCGCGAGGGGTGCGGCCACCGCAAGCGCGGGGCGGCCCGCGCGGGCGGCGAGGGCCAGTCCGGCGGCGGTGAGGGCGCAGGCGGCCGTGAGGGCGGAGGACGGCTGGACGCGGCCCGAGGGGAGGGGCCGGTGCGGACGTTCGGCGGCGTCCTCCTCGCGGTCGGCCCAGTCGTTCAGGGCCATGCCCGCCTCGTAGAGACAGAGGGAGGAACCGATGGCGAGCAGGGTCCGGGAGTTGGGCGGGGCCCCCGTGGACGCCGCGCCGCTCAGGGCGTCCCCGGGGACGGTGAACAGGGCGGGGAGCCGCAGGAGTTCGGCCCAGGCGCGGCTACGGCTCATGCCCGCTTCCCCTGAGTGCCCTCGCCCTGGGTGCCCTCGCCCTGGGTGCCCTCGCCCTGGGTGCCCTCGCCCTGGGCTCCCGCCTGCTGGATGCCGTCTTCCTGGGCGCCCTCGCGCTCAGGCCGCTCCTGCGCCCCCGCCGGCCCCGCGGCCCGCAGCCGCTCCCCCAGCCGGCGCAGCGACACGTACTGCTCCCCCAGACTCGCGGGCCCGTCCCCCACCGGGTCCTTGAAGTAGAAGCCGAGTTCGCCGAGCGGACCGGAGACGCCCACCTCGTGTGCGCGGGCGGTCAGGCGGGCCAGGTCCAGGACCAGGGGTGCCGCCAGGGCCGAGTCGCAGCCCTGCCAGATGGTCTGGAGGACCATGCGGGTGCCGAGGAAGCCGTCGAAGGCGATGTGGTCCCAGGCGGTCTTCCAGTCGCCGAGGGCCGGGACGTCGTCGATGTGCACCTCGCCCTCGGGCACGGTGCCCAGGGTGTCGGCGAGGACGCGCTCCTTGCCCGCGTTCTTCGCCGCCGCGGCGGCCGGGTCGGCGAGGGCCGCGCCGTCGCCGCCGCCGAGCAGGTTCGTACCGGACCAGGCCCGTACGTCCAGCGCCCGTTGCGCGAACATCGGACCCAGCACGGCCCGCAGCAAGGTCTGTCCGGTCTTGCCGTCCCGGCCGGCGTACGGCAGGCCGCTCTGCTCGGCCGCGCGGGCGGCGACGGGGTGGTGCATGCCCTCGGACGGGGTGAAGTTGACGTAGGGGCAGCCCGCCCGCAGGGCCGCCAGCGCGTAGAGGGTGCTGGCCGGCAGCGGGGCGCCGGGTCCCTGGGACGCGGGTTCGGTGGAGGCGACGTTCACCACCACGGCCCGCCCCAGTTCGTTGCGGCGCATGAAGTCACGTATGTCGTCGGCGAAGGCCGTGATCAGTTCGGCCTCGCTCCTGGTGTCCCCGGCGGTGGGGCCGCCGGGCCTGATCTCACCGTCGGCGGCGGCCAGTTCGGCGGTGACGGCGGCCGCGACGCCCGGCGGGAGGACTCCGCCGGCGGTCAGTGTCTCGGCGCGTTTGGGCAGAGGGCAGTCGACGGTGTCATGGCCACCGAAGACGAGGTCGGACAGCGCGGGCAGGCCGCTGTCGGTGAACGCCTGGGTCTCGGTCACCATGCCGGTGGGTGGGTGCAGCCCCGCGGTGACGGCGGCGCAACCCGTGACGACGGTGGTGGCGACGGAGCCTCGCGCTCCGATCAGCCACACCCCCACACGCGGTCGGGAGAGGGACGCGGACATGGGCAGCCTCCTTGTCGTGCGCGAACCCCGGGCGGGGACAAAGACGGCGGGCGGGGGTCCGGGGGCCCCCCCCCCCCCCCCCCCCCCCCCCCCCGGGGGGGGGGGACAAACAACCGCGGGTTGGGGGGGGGAGCACGGGCGGGGCCGCC
>NZ_JBHWJQ010000003.1:197320-239832 GCF_042731435.1 Streptomyces sp. NPDC059861
TGGGGCCGGCTCCGTGGGCCCCCGTCGTTGGGGGCCCCCCCCGGGGGGGGGCAACACGGGGGGGGGGGGGGCGCGGGCCCCCCCCCCCCCCCCGCCCGCTCAGCCGCCCGTGGTGGGCAGTTCCTTCAACTGGATGTTGCGGAAGGAGACCTGGTCGTCGGCGCCGTGGTTCTGGAGGCCGATGTGACCGTCGGTCAGGCTCCGCTGGGGGTCCTTGTTGGTGAAGTCGTTGATCTTGACTCCGTTGAGGAACACCTGGAGGCGTTCGCCCTGGACCTTTATCTCGTAGGAGTTCCACTGGCCGGGCGGACGCAGGACCTGGTCACGGGCCTTGATGTTCGCCGACTTGAACGAGTAGACGGAGCCCGTGGTGCGGTCGGGCGCGTCCGTGGCGTCGATCTGGATCTCGTAGCCCTTGTTCACCGCGGACCAGGGGTCGTCGGAGGCCGGGAAGCCCACGAAGATCCCGGAGTTGTCGTCACCCTGCATCTTCCAGTCGAGCTTGAGGGAGTACGACTTCAGCTCCTTGGCCTGGTACCAGAGCAGACCCATGCCGCCCTCGGACTCCAGGGTGCCGTCCTTGACGTTGAACTTGCCGGGGCCGGCCTGCTTCCAGCCGTCCAGGGTCTGGCCGTTGAAGACCTTCCGGTAGTCCGTGCTCGGCTTGCAGTCGGCCTTGACCTGACCGGTGGCGTACTGGAGACCGCCGAGCAGATGGGCGCGGAAGGCCTCGTCGGCGTACGACTCCTTGGTGTGGCCGCCGCCGGTGTAGAAGGAGCGGCCGCCGCCGTAGCTCTGGCACCAGGCGATCGGGTGGTCGCCCTTCATGGTGCCGCCCTGGTAGGTCGTCTCGTCCAGGGTGGCGAGGACCTTGGCCTGCTCACGCGGGTTGGTGCGGTAGTTGTACCACTCGTCGGTGCGCTCCCAGGCGTCGCCCAGGTGCCCGGTGGACGGGTGGTCGTGGTCCTCGACGCGGACGGTGGCCTTCTGGATGGCCGGGTGGGAGTCGAAGTAGGCGCCGACGAGGCCGCCGTAGAACTCCCACTCGTACTCGGTGTCGGCGGCGGCGTGGATGCCCATGTAGCCGCCGCCGTTCCTGACGTAGTTCTCGAACGCCGTCTGCTGGGCGGCGTTCAGGACGTCACCGGTGGTGGACAGGAAGGCCACGGCGTCGTACTTGGCGAGGTTGGCCGTGGTGAACTGCCCGGCCTCCTCGGTCGCGTCGACCGTGATGCCGGCCGGGGCGCCGAGCTCCTTCAGGGCGGCGATGCCGGCCGGGATGGAGTCGTGCCGGAAGCCGGCGGTCTTGGAGAAGACCAGGACCTTCTTGCCGCCCTTGAACGGCTCCTTGGAGAACTCGAAGTCGTCCACGTCGTACAGCGCGCCCTCGCCGCCCTTGAAGACCAGGTAGATCTCCGTGGTGCCCTTGGGCAGCGCGCGCAGCGGCACGTCGACGTTCTGGAAGGTGTCCCAGCTGCCGGTCGGCGGGATGTACGCCGAGCCGTGCAGCGGGCCGTCGGGCGAGCCGGTGCGCAGCTCGACGAAGCCGCCCGCGCCGCCGGAGGAGGCCCGCACGGTCATCTTCTTCTGCCCGTCGAACCGGTAGGGGCTGAAGGAGATCCAGTCGCCGTCGTTGATGTCGCCGACGGTCTTGCCGCCGTTGGCGCCCGCCTTGTCGTAGGTCTGCACGCCCGACTGGGCGGCGAAGTGCTCGGCCTGGCGGTGCAGCGGCTGGAGCACGGCGCGCGCGGTACCGGTCAGCGCCTCCTGGCCGTTCGCCCCACCGTCGGTGTAGCTGGCGCCGACGACGCCGTAGATGTTGGCGTTGGGGTCGTGACCGCCGTCACCGGCGGGCGGCTTCAGGGTGCCCTCGCAGCCCGTCTCGCTGGTCAGCTCGTGGGCGTGGGAGTCGTGGCCGAGGCTGTAGGCGACCTTGACCTTGGAGCAGTCGATCGTCTCCTCGGGGTCGGTGACGGTCACCTTGAACGGGACGGGCTCGCCGAAGGCGGCCAGGGTGCCGTTGCCCGGGACGTCGATGCGCACCTTGGGCTCGGTGTTGCCGACCACGATGCGGACGCTGGCGTTGCCGGTGTTGCCCTCGGCGTCCTTGGCCGTGAAGGTGGCGGTGTAGGTGCCGACCTTCTTGTACCGGTGGGTGGGCCTGAGGCCCTCGCCCGTGGTGCCGTCGCCGAAGTCCCAGCTGTAGGTGAGCTCGGCGGAGTCGGCGTCCTTCGCGGAGCCGGTGAAGGTGACCTTCAGGCCGGCCGCGCCGGACGTCTTGTCGGCGCTCACCTCGGCGATCGGGGAGAAGCCGTCCTCGGCGTGCTCGATCCGGTACAGCGCGGAGTTCTCGTCGCCCTGGAACCAGGAGACGCCGTAGTCGAGGACGTAGAGCGCGCCGTCGGGGCCGAACTCCATGTCCATGATCTGGGTGCCGGTCCACGGGAAGTCGTTGATCTTCGCGACCGAACCGTCTTCGGTCTGCTCGATCCGCTTGATCCAGCGGCGGCCGAACTCACCGGCGAAGAAGTCGCCGTCGTACGCCTCGGGGAACTTGACGCTGGAGTCGAGGTCGGCATCGTAGCGGTAGACCGGGCCGCCCATCGGGGACTCGGAGCCACTGCCGAACTCGGGCACGGAACCGCCGTCGTACGGGATCCAGGCGGCCTGCGCGGGCGGCAGGTCGACCAGGCCCGTGTTGTGCGGCGAGGTGTTCTTCGGGGCGGCGCAGTCGAACTTCTCGCCGGAGGTGCCGGAGGCGAAGTCGTAGTCGACGTAGGCGTCGTTGTTGCCGGTGCAGAACGGCCAGCCGAAGTTGGCGGCCTTGGTGACCTTGGCGAACTCGACCTGTCCCGCCGGGCCCCGGTTCGGGTCGGCGGCGCCCGCGTCGGGGCCGTAGTCGCCCACGTAGACGATGCCGGTCTTGTCGTCGACGCTCATCCGGAACGGGTTGCGGAAGCCCATCGCGTAGATCTCGGGACGGGTCTTCTCGGTGCCCGGGGCGAAGAGGTTGCCCTCCGGGACGGTGTACGAGCCGTCCTCGGCGACCTTGATGCGCAGGATCTTGCCGCGCAGGTCGTTGGTGTTGCCGGAGCTGCGGCGGGCGTCGAAGGCGGGGTTGCGGCCCTCGCGGTCGTCGATCGGCGTGTAGCCGTCGGAGGAGAAGGGGTTGGTGTCGTCGCCGGTCGACAGGTAGAGGTTGCCGGCCGCGTCGAAGTCGATGTCGCCGCCGACGTGGCAGCAGGTGCCGCGGGAGGCCGCGACGTCCAGGACCTTCTTCTCGCTGGCCATGTCCAGCGTGCCGTTGGGGTTCAGCACGAAGCGGGCGAGGCGGTTGACGCCGTCGAACTTCGCGAAGTCCTCTGCGGTGCCGGTCTCCGGGGCGTCGCCCGCGGGGGTGTCGAGGGGCGGGGCGTAATAGAGGTAGATCGCCCGGTTGTTCTCGAAGTCCGGGTCGATGCCGACGCCCTGCAGACCTTCCTCGTCGTGGCTGTAGACGGGGATCTTGCCGGCGACCTTGGTGACGCCGCCCTGGTCGGTGAGGCGCAGCGTGCCGTCGCGCGAGGTGTGCAGGACGCTGCGGTCCGGGAGCACGGCGAGCGACATCGGCTCGCCCATCTCGGGCTCGCCCTTGGCGAGCGGCACCTGCTGGAACTGCCCCTCGGCTGCCGGTTCGTCGTGTTCGGGGTGGCCGGGGTGGGCGCCGGCGACGGTCGCCGGGGTGCCCACGGCCAGCAGCAGGCCGGTGAAGAGGGCGAGGGCGGTACGAAGCCTGGGACGCCTCGGGGTGCGGGTACTACTGAGTCTGGTGCTGTGCACGAAGTCCCTCCGGGAACGGGGTGGGCCGTACGGGATGGGTGCGAAGACGTGCGGTGCGGGCGCCGGGGTGCGCCGTCACCCCGGAGGTGTGTGTGACCTGAACGCTTCAGGGACGGTAACCGCGTTCTTCCGGGGCGAACACCCCTTGCGGCAGAACCGGTTGAACTTTCTCCCATCGCAGGACAAAGCGGGATCCGGGCAGATCGGAGGGGGGACCGGCGGATGTACCGGCCCCCTTCCCCGACCTGCGGCCGGGCCCGTGGTTCAGCTGTTGAACGCGGCGTCGAAGGACGCGCTGGGCGGCTCGTAGTCGAAGGCCTTCAGGCGGGCCAGGGCCTCGGGAGCGCCCTGGAGCCGGTCCATGCCGGCGTCCTCCCACTCGACGGAGACGGGGCCCTGGTAGTCGATGGAGCGCAGCATGCGGAAGACGTCCTCCCAGGGCACGTCGCCGTGCCCGGCGGAGACGAAGTCCCAGCCGCGCCGCGGGTCGCCCCAGGGCAGGTGGGAGCCGAGACGCCCGTTGCGGCCGTCGAGGCGTTTGCGGGCCTCCTTGCAGTCCACGTGGTAGATCCGGTCGCGGAAGTCCCACAGGAAGCCGACCGGGTCGAGGTCCTGCCACACGAAGTGCGAGGGGTCGAAGTTCAGCCCGAAGGCGGGCCGGTGACCGACCGCCTCCAGGGCGCGCTGGGTGGTCCAGTAGTCGTAGGCGATCTCGCTCGGGTGCACCTCGTGCGCGAACCGCACGCCCTCGGCGTCGAAGACGTCCAGGATCGGGTTCCAGCGCGCGGCGAAGTCCTCGTAGCCCCGCTCGATCATCGCCTCGGGGGCCGGCGGGAACATCGCGACCAGGTGCCAGATGGCCGAGCCGGTGAAGCCGATGACCGTGTCGACGCCGAACGCGGCCGCGGCCCGCGCGGTGTCGGCGATCTCGGCGGCGGCGCGCTGCCGTACGCCTTCCGCTTCGCCGTCGCCCCAGATCCGGGCCGGCAGGATGGCCTGGTGCCGCTCGTCGATGATGGCGTCGCAGACCGCCTGGCCGACCAGGTGGTTGGAGACGGCCCAGCACTTCAGGCCGTACTTGTCGAGCAGCTGATGCCTCGACTCGATGTAGGAAGGGTCGCTCAGGGCCTTGTCGACCTCGAAGTGGTCGCCCCAGCAAGCCAGTTCGAGGCCGTCGTAACCGAAGTCACGGGCCAGGCGGCAGACCTCTTCGAGGGGCAGGTCGGCCCACTGGCCGGTGAAGAGCGTGAACGTGCGCGGCATGACCAACGCCTCCTAGACCGCGATCGGGGTGTAGACGGAGTTCTTCTCGGCGCTCTCCTCCACCGCCGCGAGCACGCGCTGCACCTGCAGCCCGTCGGCGAAGGAGGGTTCGGGGAGCCGGCCCTCGGCGACCGCGTGGACCAGGTCCCGGGCCTGGTGGACGAAGGTGTGCTCGTAACCGAGGCCGTGACCCGGCGGCCACCAGGCGTCCAGGTAGGGGTGGTCGGGTTCGGTGACGAGGATGCGGCGGAATCCGGCCCGGGTGTCCGGCTCGGTGCCGTCGTGGTACCAGAGCTCGTTGAGCCGCTCCAGGTCGAAGGCCAGCGAGCCGTGTTCGCCGTTGAGCTCGATGCGCAGGGCGTTCTTGCGACCGGTGGCGTACCGGGTGGCCTCGAAGGAGGCGAGGGCGCCGGAGGCGAACCGGGCGGTGAACAGGGCGGCGTCGTCCACGGTGACCTGCCCGGTCCCGTCGGCCGATGCCGCGCCCAGGCCCCGGACGGCCCCGGCGAGCGGCCGTTCCCGTACGAAGGTCTCCGTGAGCGCCGACACGCCGGCCAGCTGCTCACCGGCCAGGTACTGCGCCAGGTCGACGATGTGCGCCCCGAGGTCGCCGAGCGAGCCGGAGCCGGCCAGTTCCTTGCGCAGCCGCCAGGTCAGCGGGGCCTGCGGGTCGACCAGCCAGTCCTGGAGGTACGACACCCTGACGTGCCGCAGGGTGCCGAGGCGGCCCTCGGCGACCATCTGCCGGGCCAGCGCGGTGGCGGGCACCCGGCGGTAGTTGAAGCCGACCATCGCCAGCTGACCCCGCTCGTGGGCCGATTCGGCGGCGGTGGCCATCGCCTCGGCCTCCTCGACGGTGTTCGCGAGGGGCTTCTCGCACAGGACGTGCTTGCCCGCGGCCAGCGCGGCGATCGCGATCTCGGCGTGGCTGTCGCCGGGAGTGCAGATGTCGACCAGGTCGACGTCGTCCCGGGCGATCAGCGCCCGCCAGTCGGTCTCGGTCGCCGCCCAGCCGTGCCGGGCGGCCGCCGCACGCACGGCCGTCTCGTCCCGCCCGCAGATGACGGTGAGCTCCGGCTGCCGGGGCAGGTCGAAGACGCGGCCCGCGGTGCGCCAGCCCTGGGAGTGGGCGGCGCCCATGAAGGCGTAGCCGACCATGCCGATACGCAGCGGGGGCTGGTCCGCCCCGGTCCCTTCGGGCGCTTGCGGCTGTGCCATACGGATGTCCTCCTCGTCGTCGTGGCGCGGTGGGGGGTGGGGGCCCGGCCCCTTCACGAGGGCCGGGCCCGTCGAGCGAGGCGCCTCACTTGAAGCCGGTGGACATGTACTGCTCGATGTTGGTCTTGTCGACGACGGCCGAGTAGAGCGTCAGCGACGCCGGGATCTCGAACTCGGCGAGGCCGCCGATGCCCTTGCCCTGGCCGAGGGCGCGGGCCAGGTCGATGGCCGAGGCGGCCATGCTGGGCGGGTAGAGCACCGTCGCCTTCAGCACGCCGTCGTCCGCCTCGATGGCCTGGAACGCGGAGAGCGCGCCGGCGCCGCCGACCATCAGGAAGTCGTCGCGCCCGGCCTGCTCGATGGCGCGCAGCGCGCCCACGCCCTGGTCGTCGTCGTGGTTCCACAGGGCGTCGAACTTGGACTGGGCCTGGAGCAGCTGGGCCATCTTGGCCTGCCCCGACTCGACGGTGAACTCGGCGGCCTGGCGGGCCACCTTGCGGATGTTCGGGTAGTTCTTCAGCGCGTCGTCGAAGCCCTGGGAGCGCTGCTTGGTCAGCTCCAGGTTGTCCAGTCCGGCCAGCTCGATGACCCGGGCGTCGGACTTGTCCTTGAGCTTCTCGCCGATGTAGTGACCGGCGTTGAGGCCCATGCCGTAGTTGTCGCCGCCGATCCAGCAGCGGTACGCCTGGGGGGTGTTGAAGATCCGGTCCAGGTTGATCACCGGGATCCCGGCCCGCATCGCCTTGAGCCCGACCTGGGTGAGCGCCTTGCCGTCGGCGGGCAGGATGACCAGGACGTCGACCTTCTTGTTGATGAGGGTCTCGATCTGGCCGATCTGCGCGGCGGTGTCGTTGGAGCCCTCGGTGATCTCCAGCGTCACGTCCTCGTACTTCTCGGCGCGGCTCTTGGCGTTCTCGTTGATCGCGTTGAGCCAGCCGTGGTCGGCCTGCGGTCCGGCGAAGCCGATGGTGACCTGCTTGCCCGGCTTGTCGTCGGCGGCCGGCTGGCTGTCGGCGGCCCGCTCCTCCTCCTCCTTGGGCTCGTTGCTGGTGCACCCGGCGAGGAGGGCACCGGCCGAGACGGCGGCGGTCCCGAAGAGCAGTCCTCTGCGAGAGGTGAGTTGAGACATGGCGGTGAACCCTTTCCTCAGGTCGTGCTCGCGGTACGGCGCTGGACCAGCACGGCGGCGACGATGATCGCGCCCTTGGCGATCTGCTGGACGTCGCTCTGCAGGTTGTTCAGGGCGAAGATGTTGGTGATCGTGGTGAAGATCAGGACGCCGAGCACGGAGCCGACGATGGTGCCGCGGCCTCCGCTGAGCAGCGTGCCGCCGATGATCGCGGCCGCGATGGCGTCGAGTTCGTAGAGGTTGCCGTTGGTGTTCTGGCCGGATCCGGACAGGATGATCAGCAGGAACGCGGCGATGCCGCAGCACAGTCCGGAGAGCAGGTAGAGATACAGCCGCTGCCGGCGGACATCGATGCCGGCCAGCCGCGCCGCCTCCGCGTTGCCGCCGACGGCGACCGTGCGGCGGCCGAAGGTGGTGCGGTTCAGCACCAGCCAGCCGATGATCGTGACGACCGCGAAGACGAGGACGAGCGGCGGGACGCCGAGTACGTAGGCGTCGCGCTCACCGAGGTCGAGGATGCCGTCCACCGTGACGATCTGCGTGCTGCCGTCCGTGATCTGCAGCGCCAGTCCGCGCGCCGAGGCCAGCATGGCCAAGGTCGCGATGAACGGGACCATCCCGCCGTAGGCGATGAGCAGTCCGTTGACCAGTCCGCAGCCCACGCCGACCAGCACCGAGGTGAAGAGGATGCCGGCGAAGCCGTACTCCTGGGTGGCGACGGTGGTCGCCCACACGGAGGCGAGGGCGACGATCGCGCCGACGGAGAGGTCGATGCCGCCGGAGGTGATGACGAAGGTCATCCCGACGGTGACGACACCGATCACGGAGGCCTGGGTGAGGACCAGTTGCAGGTTGCGGGTGTCGAGGAACTCGTCCGGCTTGGTGATGCCTCCGATGACGACGAGCGCGGCGAGCACGCCGAGCAGCGACAGGGTGCGGACGTCGGCACGGAACAGCATGCCGCGCCAGGCAGGGGGTTGAACGGCCGACGGCACCTTGTCGGCGCTGTCCCGCGGCGGGGAGACGGGCTGCGTCATGTCGCCGGGCTTCCTTCCATCACGAGGTCGAGTACGCGGTGTTCGTCCAGCTCACGGGCGGGAGCGGTGTGTACGACGCGCCCCTCCCGCAGCACCAGCACACGGTCGGCGAGGCCGAGCACCTCGGGCACCTCGCTGGAGACCAGCAGCACCGCGAGGCCCTCGTCGGCGAGGCGTCGGACGACCGCGTAGAGCTCGGCGCGGGCGCCCACGTCGACGCCGCGGGTCGGCTCGTCGAGCAGCAGGACGCGGCAGCCGCGCAGCAGCCAGCGGGCCAGGACGGCCTTTTGCTGGTTGCCGCCGGACAGGGTGCGGACCGGCACCGAGGGGTTGTCGGGGCGCAGCGACAGCTCGCGGGTCGCCGCGCGTGCCGCGCCCAGCTCCGCACCGCGGTCGATCCAGCCGCCGCGCGAGAAGCGGGACATGGAGGAGACCGAGACGTTGCGGGTGACCGACTCCAGCATCAGGAGCGCCTGCGCCTTGCGCTCCTCGGGGGCGAGCCCGAGTCCGGCGCGGACGGCGGCGCGCACGCTGCCGGGCTTCAACGGCTTCCCCGATACGAGGACTTGACCGGCGGTGGGCTTGCGGGCGCCGTAGATGGTCTCCAGGATCTCGGAGCGGCCGGAGCCGACGAGTCCCGCGAGGCCGACGATCTCGCCGGGGCGCACGGTCAGGTCGAAGGACTCGAACTCACCGGTGCGCGCCAGCCCCCGCACCTCCAGCAGCGCGTCCCCCTGCCTCGGCGAGGCCGGCCGCTCGGGGAAGACGTACTCGACGTTGCGGCCGGTCATCAGCGCCACGACCTCACGCGTCGGCGTCGACTTCGCGGGCAGCCCGCCCGCCACGGCCCGGCCGTCCTTCAGCACGGTCACCCGGTCGCCGATCCGGCGGATCTCCTCCAGGCGGTGCGAGATGTAGACGACGGCGACGCCGTCGGCGGTGAGGTCGCCGACGATCCGGAAGAGGTTGTCCACCTCGTCGGGGTCGAGGGCGGCGGACGGCTCGTCCATCACGATCAGACGTACGTCGTGGGAGAGCGCGCGGGCCATGGAGACGATCTGCTGCTGGGCGGCCGACAGCTCACCGACGAGCCGCGCCGGATCGATCTCACCGTGCCCGAGTCGCTTGAGGAGCGCGGCCGTTGACGCCTTGGCCGCCTTGCGCCGTACGACGAAACCGGCGGCCGTGGGTTCGTGGCCGAGGTGGACGTTCTCGGCGACCGACAGGTGCTCCACCAGGTCGAGTTCCTGGTAGATGGTGGCGATGCCCAGGCGCATGGCGGCGATGGGCGAACGCAGGGTCACGTCCTCGCCGCGCCAGCGGATGGTGCCGGTGTCGGGTTGATGGGCGCCGGCCAGCACCTTTATCAGGGTGGACTTGCCTGCGCCGTTCTGGCCGAGCAGACAGTGCACTTCACCGGCCTGGACGTCGAGATCGACGCCGTCCAGGGCGCGGACGCCGGGGAACGACTTGGTGATGCCGGACATGCTGAGCAGGGGTGGTTCTGGGGCCATGTGGGTTCCCCTTGGCGGGCGTGCGGGCCGGTTTCAGGGCAGGGCGGAGCAGGGCAGGGCGAAGCAGGGCGCTGTACGGATGGTGCGCGCGTCGGAGGTGCTTACGCGGGTGAGAAGAGGTGGTCGCTGATCAGCCGGGCCGCGCCGATGACACCGGCGGTGGGGCCCAGCTCGCCGAGGACGATGGGAAGATTGCCGGTCGCCAGCGGCAGTGACTGACGGTAGACCTGGGTGCGGATCGCGGCGAGCAGGGTGTGGCCGAGGCCGGTCACCCCGCCACCGATCACCACCAGGCCGGGGTTGAAGAAGCTGACCAGGCCGGCGATGACCTGGCCGGTGCGGTTGCCGCCCTCACGGATCAGTTCGAGGGCGGTGGGGTCGCCCGCGGCGGCCGCGGTGGCGACGTCGACGGCGCTGAGCATGCCGTTCGTCTCCAGCAGTGCCGCGAGTTCGGCCGAGTCTCCCTGCTGGGCCGCCTCCAGCGCGTCACGGGCGAGTGCCGCGCCGCTGAAGTGGGCCTCCAGGCAGCCGCGGTTGCCGCAGGCGCACGGACGTCCGTCGGGCACGGCCTGGATGTGCCCGATGTCGCCCGCGGAGCCCGTGGTACCACGGTGCACGGCACCGCCGACGACGATGCCGCAGCCGATGCCGGTGCCGATCTTGACGCAGAGGAAGTCGCCCACGGAGCGTGCGACGCCCGCGTGCATCTCCCCCATCGCCATCAGGTTCACGTCGTTGTCGACCATGACCGGGCAGCCGAGTTCCTGGCTGAGCGCCTCCCGCACCGGGAAGCCGTCCCAGCCCGGCATGATCGGCGGTGCCACGGGCACGCCCTCGGGGAAGCGGACCGGGCCCGGGACGCCGATGCCGGCGCCGTCGAAGCCCTCCGCGAGCCCGGAGGCCCGCAGCTTGGCCGCCATGGCGAGGACCTGCTCGAAGACCGCGACGGGTCCCTCCCGCACCTCCATCGGCTGGGTGATGTGACCCAGGATCTCCAGCTCCGCGTTGGTGACCGCGACGTCGATGGAGGTCGCGCCGATGTCGACGCCGAGGAAGCGCAGGTTGGGTGCGAGCCGGATGTTGTGCGAGCGACGGCCGCCGCGCGAGGCGGCGAGTCCGTCGGCGACGATCAGGCCCGTCTCCAGCAGCCGGTCGACCTCGACGGCCAGCTTGGACCGCGAGAGGTCGACCTGATCGCCCAGCTGCGCCCGGGAGTTGGGCCCGCCGTCACGCAACAGCTTCAGCAGCCTGGCCTGGTGGGCGTTCGCGGGTCGTGCGGTCATGCGTCTCACGAGCCCCTCCCCGCCTCGAATCGGCCATCGCTGTCCGGCTTTCGAGGGGGAACGTAGCAGTGGCCGCCGGGACTGGGAAGAAGGTGCGCACGAATTGCTGCGGACTTTCTCCACTCACAGGACAAAGATGGGGACGAGGATGGGCCCGCGAGTGCATGGCCGGACTCACGCGCAGTGATGAGGGGGCATGACATGCCGACGGGTGCGGCCCCGTCGAGGACCGCACTCCGATACACAGCCGAGTAGGCCGATTTGGGGGCGCACCGGTACGAGCCGGCTAGCCGCGCGGGCGCTCGTGGTACGACTTGCGCGTGTGCTCGGTGTGCGCGCGCATGACGGTCGTCGCCCGCTGCTCGTCACGCGCCGTGATCGCGGCGATCAGCTCGCGGTGCTCGATCCAGGACTGCTTGCCGCGCTGCCGGGCGACCGGCGTGTAGTACCAGCGGACCCGGCGGTCGACCTGCGCGGCCAGTTCGGCGAGGACGGCGTTACCCGCCAGCTCCATGATCTTCGCGTGGAAGCGGGCGTTGAGCGCGACCGCGCCGTCCACGTCGTCGGCGGCGACCGCGCGCTCGCCCTCCGCGCACAGCTCTTCGAGGACGGCCACGCCGGCCTTGCCCGCGTTGACGGCGGCGAGCCGGGCGGCCTCGGCCTCCAACAGCGTACGGACCGTCAGGAGCTGGTCGGCCTCCTCCTCGGTCGGCTCGTGCACGAACGCGCCCTGCGCCGGGCGCAGATCGACCCACCCCTCGGTGTTCAGCCGCTGCAGCGCCTCACGCACCGGCTGCCGGGAGACGCCGAGGTGCCCCGCGAGTTCGCTCTCGACCAGGTGCTGGCCGGGCTGGAGGGCACGGGTGGTGATGAGTTCGAGCAGCGCCTCGTAGACGCGGTCGCGCAGCGGGCCGGGACGTTCGAGCTTGGGCACCGCACCCTGCGGCAGTCCTGTCGACAACATCGGTCCCCTCCTGGCTGGGCCGTGCACAGCAGACGTCAACCCCGGAGCAACCCCCGGAGCCGTAAAGCCCTGGGAAAGAGAGTATCAATTGCCTTTTGTCTACAGTCTACGGCGCACAATGGCCAGCGGGAGCGGCAGTTGGCCTCGTCACACTCCGGCCCGCACCGGCGCTCAGGGACACCGCACGACCTGCCCGGCGTACGACAGGTTCCCCCCGAACCCGAACAGCAGCACCGGGTCGCCGGTCGAAATCGCCCCCTGCTCCACCAGCTTGGAGAGCGCGAGCGGAATGCTGGCCGCCGAGGTGTTCCCGGACTCGGAGACGTCGCGCGCGATGACGGCGTTGACGGCGCCCAGCTTCTCGGCGAGCGGCTCGATGATCCGCAGGTTGGCCTGGTGCAGCACCACCGCGGCGAGGTCCGCCGGCGCGTACCCGGCGCGCGCGCAGGCCTGCCGGGCCAGCGGCGGCAGTTGGGTGGTCGCCCACCGGTAGACGCTCTGCCCCTCCTGCGCGAACCGCGCGGGCTCCCCCTCGATCCGCACCGCGTGCCCCATGTCCGGCACCGACCCCCAGAGCACCGGCCCCACGCCCGGTTCGTCCGAGGCCTCCACGACGGCGGCACCCGCCCCGTCGCCGACGAGCACGCAGGTGCTGCGGTCGGTCCAGTCGGTGACGTCGGACATCTTGTCGGCGCCGATCACCAGCGCCCGGCTCGCGGCACCCGCCCGCACCGTGTGGTCGGCGGTGGCGAGGGCGTGGGTGAAGCCGGCGCACACCACGTTGACGTCCATCGCGGCGGGCCTCGGGATGCCGAGCCGGGCCGCGACCCGGGCGGCCATGTTCGGGGAGCGGTCGACGGCCGTCGAGGTGGCGACGAGGACGAGGTCGATGTCGGCCGGTGCCAGCCCGGCCGCCGCGAGCGCCTTGGCGGCGGCTTGCGCGGCGAGCTCGTCCACCGGCTCGTCGGGCCCGGCGATGTGCCGGGTGCGGATGCCGACCCGGCTTCTGATCCACTCGTCGCTGGTGTCGACCATGCCCGCCAGGTCCTCGTTGGTGAGCACCTTGGCGGGCTGGTAGTGGCCGACGGCGGCGATGCGCGAGCCGTTCATGGGTGGTCCCCTCGTTGCTGCGGGATGCGGGACCCACCAGTCTGGTCAGCGACTCACGAGTAAGGGGGCAGGCAAAGGCACAGGAATGGGACCCGCGGCTTGTCGGTTTCCCGCAGGCTGTCGAACGTCCGACCAAACGGTTCGCTCAAAAAATTCAGGCACCTTCATCCTGTGAACAATTGTGTCGCCTTCCGTACGAGTTCGTACAAACCGTACGCGAGCGGTGCGCCCACCCACAGCCAGGCGAACGCGATCAGCGGGCGCCGGTCAGGCGGACTCTGGCTGTTGTCGTCCGGCATCGACGGCCTCCTGACGGGGTGCGGGGATGTGGTGGCGGGAGTGGACGGGGCGGACGAGTTCGTTGGCGACGAAGCCGACGACCAGCAGCCCGATCATGATCGTGAACGACAGTCCGTACAGGGACGCGCCGTGCCTGCCGGCCTCCTCCTGCCGGTCGGCGATCCAGTTGACGATCAGCGGCCCGAGCACACCGGCCGTGGACCAGGCGGTGAGCAGCCGCCCGTGGATCGCGCCGACCTGGTACGTGCCGAAGAGGTCCTTCAGATACGCCGGAATCGTCGCGAAGCCACCGCCGTAGAAGGAGAGGATCACCAGCGCGCACAGGATGAACAGCGGCTTGGACGAGTCGCCGAACAGCGCGATCAACAGGTACATCAGCGCGCCGACGCCCAGGTAGACGCGGTAGATGTTCTTGCGCCCGATCAGGTCGGACGTCGACGACCAGGCGATGCGGCCGGCCATGTTCGCCGCTGAGAGCAGCGCGACGAAGCCGGCGGCCGCGGTCACCGAGACCGGGGTGGCGGTGTCCGCGAAGAAGTCCGTGATCATCGGCGCGGCCTTCTCCAGGATGCCGATGCCTGCGGTCACGTTCATGCAGAGCACGACCCAAAGGCACCAGAACTGCGGGGTGCGCACGGCGTTCTTCGCCGACACCTGCACGCCCTCGGTCACGGCCGGACCGGACGCCACCGGCCGCTCGCCCCGCGGCACCCGCACGAGCGCCACGCCGAGCAGCATGAACACGGCGTACGTCAGCCCGTGCACCAGGAAGGCGAGCGCGATCCCGGAGCTGTCGGAGCCGAAGGACTCCAGCATCTGCGCGGACCACGGGGAGGCGATCAGCGCGCCGCCGCCGAAGCCCATGATGGCGATGCCGGTGGCCATGCCGGGCCGGTCCGGGAACCACTTGATCAGCGTGGAGACCGGTGAGATGTAGCCGATACCGAGGCCGATCCCGCCGACGAAGCCGTAGCCGAGGACGATCAGCCAGTACTGCTCCGTGGCGGCGCCGAGCGCGGACAGCAGAAAGCCCGAGGAGAAGCAGACCAGCGCCACGGTCATCGCCCAGCGCGGCCCGTTGCGCTCCACGAGCGTGCCGCCGAACGCGGCCGACAGTCCGAGCATGACGATGCCGAGCTGGAAGGGCAGCGCGCTCTGGGTGCCGCTGAGGCCGAGCGCGGATTCGAGGGGCGGCTTGAACACGCTCCAGGCGTAGGCCTGCCCGATCGAGAGATGGACGGAGAGCGCGGCGGGCGGCACCAGCCAGCGGCTCCATCCCGGGGGTGCGACGGGGGGACTCATGGATCCCGGACGGTAGGAAGGATCAAGGGAGTTGAGAAGACGGCGGGTCGACCGTATGCGGTGAGCGGTATCCAACCTGCGCCGAACGGTCATCGCGCGGACCCTTGTCGACCCAACCTCCATACTGTAGACAATATTTCGTCGACACAAGCCGTCCCCGGCCACCTCCGCGGTATCCCTCAAACCGAACGGAGTGTTCTTGTGAAAGTCGCAGTCCTCGGCGCCGGAGCAATCGGCGCCTACGTCGGTGCCGCGCTCCACCGCGCGGGCGCCGATGTGCATCTCATCGCCCGTGGACCGCATCTCGCGGCCATGAGGCGGCACGGAGTGCGGGTGCTCAGCCCGCGCGGTGACTTCACCGCGCACGCCCACGCCACCGACGACCCGGCCGAAGTCGGCCCGGTCGACTATGTCTTCCTGGGCCTGAAGGCCAACTCGTACGCGGCGTGCGGGCCGCTGATCGAGCCACTGCTGCACGGCACCACGGCGGTGATCGCCGCCCAGAACGGCATCCCCTGGTGGTACTTCCACCGCCACGGCGGCCCCCACGACGGCCACCGCATCGAGAGCGTGGACCCCGGCGGCTCGGTCAGCGCGGTGCTCGCGCCCGAACGCGCCATCGGCTGCGTGGTCTACGCGGCCACCGAACTGGAGGCACCGGGCGTCGTACGGCATCTGGAAGGCACCCGGTTCTCCATCGGCGAGCCCGACCGCAGCGTGTCCGCACGGTGCTCCGCCTTCGGCGACGCCATGCGGGCCGGCGGCCTGAAGTGCCCGGTCGAACCGGACCTGCGCAACGACATCTGGCTGAAGCTGCTCGGCAACATCTCCTTCAACCCGATCAGCGCGCTCGCCCGGGCGACCATGCGCCAGATGTGCCTGCACGGCGGCACCCGGCGGGTCATCGAGATCATGATGACCGAGACGCTCGCCGTCGCCGAGGCCCTCGGCTGCGAGGTCGGCGTCTCCATCGAACGCCGCCTCGCGGGCGCCGAGAAGGTGGGCGACCACCGCACCTCCACGCTCCAGGACCTGGAGCGCGGCAAACCGCTCGAACTCGACGTGCTGCTCGCCGCGGTCGTCGAGCTGGCGGAGATCACCGGCGTCGACGTGCCGACCCTGCGCACGGTGCACGCCATCTCGGACCTGCTCGCGCTGAGGAGCGCCGCATGAGGAAACGCCAGTCCCCGAAGACCTACACCCGGCTCACGCACCCCCTCGTCAGGGACTCGCGCGACGCCCCCTTCCGCCCGGCCACCTGGGACGAGGCCCTCGACCGTGCCGCACGCGGACTGCGGGCGGCACAGGGCGCGTTCGGGATGTTCTCCTGCGCCCGCGCGACGAACGAGATGAACTACGTCGCCCAGAAGTTCGCCCGGGTCGTCATGGGCACCAACAACGTCGACTCCTGCAACCGCACCTGCCACGCCCCCAGCGTCGCGGGCCTGTCCGCCGCCTTCGGCTCGGGCGGGGGGACGTCGTCGTACGAGGAGATCGAGCACACCGACGTCATCGTGATGTGGGGCTCCAACGCCCGCTTCGCGCACCCGATCTTCTTCCAGCACGTCCTGCGGGGCATCCGCAACGGGGCGCGCATGCACGCCGTCGACCCGCGCCGTACCTCCACCGCCGAGTGGGCGGAGAGCTGGCTCGGGCTGAACGTCGGCACCGACATCCCGATGGCGCACGCGATCGGCCGCGAGATCATCCACGCCGGGCTCGCCAACAAGGCGTTCATCGAGCGGGCGACCACCGGCTTCGAGGAGTACAAGGCCCTCGTCGAGCCGTGGACGCTCTCGCTCGCCGAGAAGGTGACGGGCGTACCGGCGCAGGCGATCCGCGAGCTGGCGCACGCCTACGCCCGCGCCGAGCGCGCCCAGCTGTGCTGGACCCTCGGCATCACCGAGCATCACAACGGCACCGACAACGTCCGCGCGCTCATCAACCTGTCCCTGCTGACCGGCCACGTCGGCCGCTACGGCTCCGGGCTCCAGCCACTGCGCGGCCAGAACAACGTGCAGGGCGGCGGCGACATGGGCGCGATCCCCAACCGCCTGCCCGGCTTCCAGGACATCCTCGACGCCGACACCCGGCTGAAGTTCGAGTCCGCCTGGGACACCGTCATCCAGCCGCACTACGGACTGAACCTCACGGAGATGTTCGAGGCGATGGAGGAGGGCACCCTCAAGGCCGTCTACTGCATCGGTGAGAACCCGGCGCAGTCCGAGGCGGACAGCGGACAGGCGGTACGCCGCCTGCAGGCGCTGGACTTCCTGGTCGTGCAGGACATCTTCCTGACGAAGACCGCCGAGCTGGCGGACGTCGTGCTGCCCGCGACCGCGGGCTGGGCCGAGACCGACGGCACGACGACCAACAGCGAACGCCGCGTCCAGCGGGTGCGCCGGGCCGTGACCCCGCCCGGCGAGGCCCGCGAGGACATCGACATCCTCTGCGACCTGGCCGCGCGCCTGGGCCACGACTGGAAGTACGCCGACGCCGAGGCCGTCTGGAACGAGCTGCGCTCGGTCTCGCCGGACCACTACGGGATGACGTACGACCGCCTGGCGGAGCACCAGGGCATCCAGTGGCCGTGCCCGAGCACCGACGGCATCGAACCCAGCTATCTGCACGGCCGGTTGTGGGACCCGGACCCGGCCGGGCGCGGCCGGCTCGCGCCCTTCGGGCTGGTCCAGCACGACCCGCCCGTCGACCTCACCGACGACCGGTACCCGATCCGGCTCACCACCGGCCGCCGGCTCGACTCGTACAACACCGGTGTGCAGAGCGGCAGTTTCGCCTCCCCGCTGCGGCGCGGCGAGTACGTCGAGCTGTGCCCGGAGGACGCCGAGCGCTACGGGGTCGTCGTGGGCGAGGAGGTCCAGGTGTCCTCCCGGCGTGGCTCCGTGGTCGCGCCCGTGTGGATCGACCCGGCGCTGCGGCCCGGCCTCGCCTTCATGACCATGCACTTTCCCGACGAGGTGGACACCAACCAGCTGACGATCGAGGCGAACTGCCCGATCGCGGGGACGGCGGAGTTCAAGGCGTCGGCGATCCGGATCGAGAAGCTTCCCGTCGCGACCATCGTGAGGTGACGTAAGTGGACCTGCACTTCGGCGACAGCAAACCGACGGACGACGAGCGGGCGGCCGTCGACGCCCTCCTGGGTCCTCCCGAGTCCTCCTGGGAGGGTGCCGACCGCTCCGATGCCGACCTCAGGTGGGCGCGTGGCGGGCGGGAGGCCCGGGACCGCCGCGACCTGCTGTTGCCGGGGCTGCACGCGATCAACGACCGGATCGGCTGGATCAGCGACGGCGCCCTGGACTACCTGTGCCGGCGGCTGACCGTGCCACCGGCGGAGGCGTACGGGGTGGCCACCTTCTACGCGATGTTCTCGGTGAAGCCGCGTCCGGCGACCGTGCTGCACGTCTGCACGGACCTCGCCTGCGCGGCCGCCGGAGCGCAGGAGCTGTGCGCCGGGATCGAGGGCCGCCTCGGTCCCGGCGTCCACGTCGAGCGCTCCCCCTGCCTGGGCCTGTGCGAACGCGCCCCGGCAGCGCTCGCCGTCAGGGCGGGGGACCCGGTCCGTACGGCGGTGTCGGCACCGGCGACGGTGGACGCGGCCGTGCTCGCCGCGACCGCGCCCGACTCGGCGCCGCAGGAGCCACCGGCCGCACTGGCCGTGCCGCAGGCGGGCTCACCGGATCTGGTGCTGCTGCGGCGGATCGGCGTCGTGGACCCCACGTCGCTCGACGACTACCGGGCGCACGGCGGCTACACCGCCCTGCGCCGCGCCTTCGAGCTCGGCCCGGCCGGGGTGATCCGCGAGGTCACCGACTCGGGCCTGGTCGGGCGCGGTGGCGCCGCCTTCCCCACCGGCCGCAAATGGCAGGCCACGGCGTCCCAGCCCGACCATCCGCACTACGTCGTGTGCAACGCCGACGAGTCCGAGCCGGGCACGTTCAAGGACCGGGTGCTCATGGAGGGCGACCCGTTCGCACTGGTGGAGGCGATGACCATCGCGGGGTACGCCACCGGAGCGCACCGCGGCTACCTCTACCTGCGCGGCGAGTACCCCCGTGCCCTGCGGCGACTGGAGCACGCCCTCGCCCAGGCACGCGCGCGTGGCCTGCTGGGCGAGGACGTCCTGGGGCAGGGCTACGCCTTCGACATCGAGATCCGGCGGGGCGCGGGCGCGTACATCTGCGGCGAGGAGACGGCCCTGTTCAACTCCATCGAGGGCTACCGGGGCGAGCCGCGCTCCAAGCCGCCCTTCCCCGTGGAGAAGGGCCTGTTCGGCAAGCCCACCGTGGAGAACAACGTCGAGACACTGGTCAACGTCCTGCCGATCCTGACGATGGGCGCCCCGGCGTACGCGGCGATCGGCACGCGGGCCTCGACCGGCCCGAAGCTGTTCTGCGTGTCGGGGAGCGTGGCGCGGCCCGGGATCTACGAGCTGCCGTTCGGTGCCACGCTGGGCGAGCTGCTGGAGCTGGCGGGCGTGCGGGACGGGCTGCGCGCCGTCTTGCTCGGCGGTGCGGCCGGCGGCTTCGTACGGCCCGACGAGACGGACATCCCGCTCACCTTCGAAGGCACCCGCGAGGCCGGGACGACGCTCGGCTCGGGTGTCGTGATGGCCTTCGACGACACGGTCCCGCTGCCCCGGCTGCTGCTGCGCATCGCCGAGTTCTTCCGCGACGAGTCGTGCGGGCAGTGCGTGCCGTGCCGGGTCGGGACCGTGCGGCAGGAGGAGGCGCTGCACCGGATCGTGGAGCGCACCGGTGCCGCCGCCGCGGGCGACATCGCCCTGCTCAGAGAGGTCGGCCGCGCGATGCGGGACGCCTCGATCTGCGGTCTGGGACAGACCGCCTGGAACGCCGTGGAATCCGCCATCGACCGTCTGGGGGCGTACGAATGACCGCGATACCACTGGGTGTGCCGCGCCGGCTGGTCGAGTTCACCATCGACGGGCAGGAGGCCCGGGTCCCGGAGGGCTCGACCGTCCTGGACGCCTGCCGGGCGGCCGGGAAGGACATCCCGACCCTCTGTCAGGGCGACACGCTCACGCCCAAGAACGCCTGCCGGGTCTGCATGGTCGAGGTCGAGGGCTCCCGGACCCTCGTCCCGGCCTGCTCGCGCAAGGCGGAACCGGGCATGACCGTCCGCACGGACACCGAGCGCGCCCGGCACAGCCGCAAGGTCGTCCTCGAACTCCTCGCCTCGTCGGTCGACCTGTCGACCACTCCCGAGGTGGCGGGGTGGCTGAAGGAGTACGAGGCGAAGCCGGACCGCTTCGGCCCGCAGGCCGCCCGCCTGGACGAGGAACCGAGGATCGACAACGACCTCTACGTCCGTGACTACGACAAGTGCATCCTCTGCTACAAGTGCGTCGACGCCTGTGGCGACCAGTGGCAGAACACCTTCGCGATCTCCGTCGTGGGCCGCGGATTCGACGCCCGGATCGCGGTCGAGCACGACGGCCCGCTCACCGATTCGGCGTGTGTGTACTGCGGCAACTGCATCGAGGTCTGCCCGACGGGAGCGCTGTCGTTCAAGTCGGAGTTCGACATGCGCGCGGCGGGTACGTGGGACGAGTCGCAGCAGACGGAGACGACGACGGTCTGCGCCTACTGCGGAGTGGGCTGCAACCTCACGCTCCATGTGCAGGACAATGAGATCGTCAAGGTCACCTCGCCGCACGACAACCCGGTGACCCACGGCAACCTCTGCATCAAGGGCCGTTTCGGCTACCAGCACGTACAGAACCGGGGCTGATCAGGACATGGGACGAGTCACGGAACGACGCAAGGTGATCCGCATCCGGGACGGCGCGGTCTCCACCCGCCCGGACACACTCGTCGCCGAGGAACCGCTGGAGATCCGGCTGAACGGCAAACCGCTCGCGATCACCATGCGCACTCCCGGCGACGACTTCGCGCTCGCGGCCGGGTTCCTCGTGAGCGAGGGCGTGCTGGGCGAGCGGGACGAGCTGCGGAACATCGTGTACTGCGCGGGCGCCACCGGTGGGGGCACCTCCCGCTCGAGCGAATTCGAGAGTGGGGGAGGCTCGAACACGTACAACGTGGTCGACGTGCAGACGGCGCCCGGGGTGGTGATCCCGGACATCACGCTCGAACGCAACGTCTACACGACCTCGTCCTGCGGGCTGTGCGGCAAGGCCAGCCTGGACGCGGTACGGACCACGGCCCGCTGGCCCATCGCCGACACTCCCCCGGTCCGCGTCGAGCCCGAGCTGCTCGCGGACCTCCCCGACCGGCTGCGCGCGGTGCAGCGGGTCTTCGACCGGACCGGGGGTCTGCACGCGGCGGCGCTGTTCGACGAGGAGGGCCGGCTGCTGGACGTGCGGGAGGACGTGGGCCGGCACAACGCGGTCGACAAGCTGGTCGGCCGCGCCCTGCAGAGCGGCGACCTGCCGCTGTCCCGCACGATCCTGCTGGTCTCGGGCCGGGCCTCCTTCGAGCTGGCGCAGAAGGCCGTGATGGCGGGCATCCCGGTGCTGGCGGCGGTCTCGGCGCCCTCGTCGCTGGCGGTGGACCTGGCCCAGGAGACCGGGCTGACCCTGGTGGGCTTTCTGCGGGGCAGTTCCATGAACGTGTACGCGGGCGAGGACCGCATCGCTCTGCGGACCGCGGCCGCCCAGGGCTGACGGCCCCCCGCGACACGGCGGCGGGGCCCCGACCGGCGGGGAGCGCCCCCTGCGCCGCAGGGGTCCCGCCTCAGCCCGCCTCAGTCCCCGGCGGGCGTCACTCCGTACCGGAGATCCTGCCGAGCAGGCTCATGAACTGATGGCGTTCGGCCGCGGTGAGCGGGGCCAGCAGGGCCTCGTTCGCCTCGCAGGCGGCCTGCTCGCAGCGCCGCAGCAGCCGGGCGCCCTCCGCGGTGACGGACACGGCGTTCTTGCGCCGGTCCTTCGGGTCGGGCGCGCGCACGACGTGGCCGGCCGACTGCAGGTCGTTGAGGACGCCGACGACGTCCTTGGGGTCGAGCCCGACACTCCGGCCGAGGTCGGCCTGGGCGATCGGGCCGAGGTCGCGCACGGCGACCAGCACCACGTGGTGCCACATCCTCATACCCTCCGCGGCCAGCGCCTCCGCCACCAGGGCGCGCCCGCGAGCGGCGGCCCGGCCCAGAATCCAGCTGGGCAGCGAGCGGATCGCGGAGAGTGGTGCTTCGGCCATGAATCCAGCTTAGTGCGGAATTCATTGGATTTCCCCACGACCTGATTTATCGTTGGGAACTCCAACGAACTCGGGAGGCTCGATTCGACGCGCGGCGCCCGCGGCAAACTCGTCGCGCCGTACTCACGGCGAGTTCGTCATGCGTTCCTGATGGTCCGTCAGGCCACCTGAGCGTCACCCCCGTTGCCCCGGCACGCTTCTTGCGGTGTGTCGCTGCCGCCAACTACCGTCTGTGGCGCATAGGTTGGACGTGGGATGTCCAGATGTTCAGACAAATGAAGGGCCATTCATGCCGTCTCGACTCCGCGCACGTCTGAGAGTCACCCTCACCGCGGGCGCCGTCCTGACGGCTGCCGCCGCCCTCCCGGGCCCCGCCCAGGCCCAACCCACCTCGGCCGCACCGCTCTTCGACGAGCAGGTCCTCTTCAAGGCCTCGCAGGACCCGGGCTACGCATGCTTCCGGATTCCGGCGGTCGTCCAGACCACGAAGGGCACCCTGCTCGCCTTCGCCGAGGGGCGGGTCCTCAACTGCGGGGACGCGACAGACATCGACATCGTGCTGAAGCGTTCCACCGACGGCGGCCGCACCTGGGGCCCGTTGCAGGTCGTCAACGACGGCGGCGGTGACACGCACGGCAACCCGACCCCGGTCGTCGACCGGGAGACCGGCCGGATCCTGCTCGCGGAGACGTACAACACGGGCCGTCCCGACAGCGAGCACTGCGACATCCCCTGCGACCGCGTCCCCCATCTGCAGCACAGCGACGACGACGGCGCCACCTGGTCCACCCCGCGCGACCTCAGCCCGCAGATCCTGCCCTCGCACTGGAACTCCTGGTACGCCACCGGCCCCGTGCACGGCATCCAGCTCACCCAGGGCGCCCACGCCGGCCGGCTGGTCTTCGGCGTCAACACCGAGACATGGGACGGCAACCGGGTCACCGCGAACCACGCCGCCCTCGTCCTCAGCGACGACGGCGGCACCACCTGGCGGATCGGCGCCACCGACTCCTGGCCGCTCTCCACCGACGGCACCTTCGGCCAGAAGCCCTCCGAGATCTCCATGACCGAGCGCTCCGACGGCAAGGTCCTGGTCAGCGCCCGGGAACAGGAGGGCACCGAACTCGGCCACCGCTCCCAGGCGATCAGCAGCGACGGCGGCCAGACCTTCAAGGGCCCCTTCGAGGCCGTCCCCGACCTCTACGCCCCCCAGGTCCAGGGCGCCACACTGCGCCTCGGCGACCGCCTCCTGCTGGCCTGCCCGGGCGACCCCGACCGCCGCCGGACGATGATGATCCGCTCCTCCTACGACGACGGCGAGACCTGGGACAGCGTGGACCGCGGCACGGTCGTCTCCCGCGACTGGGCCGGCTACTCCGACCTGGTGCACATCTCCGGCACCACCGCCGGCCTGATGTACGAGGCCGGCACGGTCGACGCCCGCGACGAGATCCGCTTCGCCCGCTTCAACGAGGAGTGGCTCACGCCCCGCCGCGGCGCCGATCCGACGACCACCGACCGCGCCCTGCTCGCCCCCGAGGCGAGCGTCCTCGGCGGCGCCTCGACCACCACCGGCGTGCTGAACAACGCCCTCGCCTTCGACGGCACCGACGACGCCGTGCGGCTGCCCTACCGCGAGGAACTCCCGCTCGGCGACGGCGACTTCACCGCCTCCCTGTGGTTCCGCTACACGGCCACCACCGGTGAGCAGCCACTGCTGTGGATGGGCGGGGCGGGCACCAGCCAGCCCCAGGTCTGGCTGCGCGCCGAGCCGGAGAGCAAGCGGGTGCGCGGCCTGATCACCACCCGGGAGGGCGTCCGTACCGTCGGCACGGCCGCCGTCGCGACGGCCGGCGCCTACAACGACGGCAACTGGCACCACCTCGCGCTGCGCCGCGGCGGAGGGCAGCTGACCCTGTTCATCGACGGCACCGCGATCAGCACCGAGGACGTGCCCGGCTCGGTGAGCCGCAACTCGCCCTTCGGGGTGCACATCGGCCAGCGCATGGACAGCCGGGCGTTCTTCACCGGCGCGCTCGACGAGGTCCGCGTCTGGAACACGGACCTGTCCGACGAGGAGATCGACCGGCTCCGCCGCACCCACACCGGCCCCTTCTTCGGCAACATCCTGTGGCTCCCCATGGACCAGGTGAGCGCCGCCCGCTAACGTCGCGGAGCGTGCCCGACGAACGACGAGCACGACAGCGCACGGGAACCTGGGCCGCAGTGCTGCTGGCCCTGGTTGCGGCCGTGCTGCTCACGGCCCTCCCGGACGGCGACCGGGAGGGCGGCGGCGCGTGCACGGGCCGTACGGTCGCCTCCTGGTCGGCCGCCGGCACGCTCACCGGCGAGTTCGCCCGGTACGGCGACGACGCCGGCCGCACCGACGACTGGACCGGCGGTGACGGCACCCACTCGCTGAGGCTGCCGGACGGCCGGGTGCTGTGGCTGTTCTCCGACACCTTCCTCGGTCCCGTGCACCCCCCGCCCAATCCGTCCGGCGAGTCGTACGCCTGGCGCGACACCACGACGCCGATGGTGCGCAACTCGGCGGTGGTGATGTCCGGGGGCCGGCTGCGCACGACGCTCCCCGCGCCCCTCTTCCCCGAACCGGCAGGCGGGCAGTGGCGCTGGCCCGTCGCCGCCCGGGTCGAGCCGCGCTCCCCCGGCGCGGCGGAGCGGGTCGTACGGGTGCTGCTGTGGACGCGGGCGGCCGGCCAGGCTCCGTGGATCTACGGGGTGCCGCTCGCCACCGAGGTCGCCACGCTCTCCCTGCCCGGGCTGCGGCTCGAGTCCGTCACCAAGGTCTTCGACCAGCAGGCGGTGCCGGACCCGTCCCGGCGGGTGCTGTTCGGCACGACGCTGGTGGCGCGGGACGGCTGGAGCTACGTCTTCGGCGGCGACGACGGGCAGGCCGTGTCCCGCCCCGTGTCGTCGGCGTACGTGGCGCGGGTGCCGGACGGCGGGCTCGCGGACCCGGCCGCCTGGGAGTACTGGAACGGCTCCGACTGGGTCACCGGGACCCGCCCGGCCCCGGTCCTCGGCGACGGGCGGCGCACCGGGGTGGGCAGCGCGTTCTCGGTGGTGCGGGACGGGGACGCCTACGTGCTGTTCACCATGGCGGCGGGGGCGGCCGGCCTCGGCACGGTCACGGCGTACTGGGCCTGCTCCCCCACCGGGCCCTGGCACGGGCCGACGCGCGGCTTCAGCCCGCCGCTGCCGTCCGGCGGGGTCGCCGCGTACAACCCGCAGGCGCATCCCGAGATCGGCGGCGACGGGCGTCTGATCCTCAGCTACGACGTCAACTGGCTGGAGACGACAGGCGCGGCGGCGGCGATCAGCGGGAACGTGACCCTGTACCGACCACGGTTCGTGACGCTGAGGCTGAAGCCGGCACAGTGAGTTCCTCGCGCGGGTCGTGGGAGCGGCGCTTGGCGATCACCGCGCACACCATCAGCTGCATCTGGTGGAAGAGCATCAGCGGCAGCACTGCCAGCGCGGCCTGCGCGCCGAACAGCACGCTCGCCATGGGCAGCCCGGACGCCAGCGACTTCTTCGAGCCGGCGAACTGGATGGCGATGCGATCCGCCCGGCCGAAGCCGAGGGCCTTGGAGCCGTACCAGGTCAGGGCGAGCATCACGGCGAGAAGCACCGCCTCCACCCCGAGCAGCCCGGCCAGCCGGGCGGGGCTGACCTGGTGCCAGACGCCGTGGACCATGCCCTCGCTGAACGCCGTGTACACGACGAGGAGGATCGAGCCGCGGTCGACGTGGCCGAGGCCCTTCTTGTGGCGGGCGACGAAGTCGCCGATCCAGCGCCGCAGCAGCTGCCCGGCGAGGAACGGCACCAGCAGCTGGAGCACGATCTTGATGATCGCGTCGGCCTGGAACCCGCCCGTTCCACCGCCCAGCAGCGACGCCGCGAGCAGCGGGGTGATCACGATGCCCGCGAGCGAGGAGAAGGAGCCGGCGCAGATCGCGGCGGGCACGTTGCCGCGGGCGATCGAGGTGAACGCGATCGACGACTGGATGGTCGACGGGACCAGGGTGAGGAAGAGCAGGCCGGTCCACAGGGAGTGGGTCAGGAACACCGGGACCAGACCGCGCGCGGCCAGCCCGAGCAGCGGGAAGACGACGAAGGTGCAGGCCAGGACGGTGACATGGAGCCGCCAGTGCTTCAACCCGTCCAGTGCCTCGCGGGTGGACAGGCGGGCGCCGTAGAGGAAGAAGAGGAAGGCGATCGCCGCGGTGGAGGCGCCGGAGGCCACGTCGGCGGCCGTACCCCGGGCCGGGAGGAGTGCCGCGAGGCCCACCGTCCCGAGCAACAGCAGGATGTACGGGTCGATCGGCATCCAGGACGGCCAACGCAGGTGTTTCACGGTGCTCCACTGACTTCTTGTCTCAGGGCCTGTAGGGGGTCACGGGTCCCCGCTCCATCGTGCTCCCTCACCTGCCGATCGTGAATCCGGCATACCACTCTGACTGTCATCACGAATCTCGATGACCCCGCTATCCTGGTCCCGTGTACGACCCCTCCCACCTGCGCACGTTCCTGGCCGTCGCCCAGGCACTGAGCTTCACCCAGGCCGGGCGGCGGCTCGGGCTGCGCCAGTCCACGGTCAGCCAGCACGTCCGGCGGCTGGAGGACGCCACCGGACGCCAGCTGTTCAGCCGGGACACGCACTCCGTGGAGCTGACGGAGGACGGTGAGGCCATGCTCGGTTTCGCGCGCCGGATCCTGGAGGTGCACGAGCAGGCCACGGCGTTCTTCACGGGTACCCGGCTGCGCGGCCGGCTGCGCTTCGGGGCCTCGGAGGACTTCGTGCTCACCCGGCTCCCGGAGATCCTGGAGGGCTTCCGGCACGATCACCCCGAGGTCGACCTTGAGCTGACGGTGGAGCTCTCCGGCACCCTGCACGAGCAGCTCGAGGCCGGGAAGCTGGACCTGGTCCTGGCCAAGCGGCGCCCCGAGGACCCGCGCGGTGAGCTGGTGTGGCGCGACCGTCTGGTGTGGATCGGCGCGGAACGCCTGCGTCTCGACCCGGACCGCCCGGTCCCGCTGATCGTCTATCCCCCGCCGGGCATCACCCGCGCCCTCGCCCTGGAGTCCTTGCAGCGACAGGGCCGCGCGTGGCGCGTCGCCTGCACCAGCGGCAGTCTCAACGGGCTGATCGCCGCCGCCCGCGCGGGCCTCGGCGTGATGGCCCACTCCCGGGGATTCGTCCCGCCGGGCCTGGTCCGCGTCCCCGACCGTTTCGGCCTGCCCGAACTCGGCCAGGTCGACTTCGTGCTGGTCCACGGCCGCCGCCGCGCCGCCTCCCAGGGCCCGGCGGACGCCCTGGCGGCGGCGGTCCTGGCGGCGGGCGAGCGGCTGCACCGCCGCTGACGCCCGGCACGGTGAGTGGGTCGTACAGATTCCGTGGAGATTGCGCCGCCGAAACTTACTCCACCGTCAGGAATCCGTCCGACCTGTCCCCATCTGCGCGGATTGTTCCCTGCTGACCAGCACATATCCGAGCGCCTCTCCGCTTTCGCACCCCTCCCTTCCGAACGGGCCGTGGGGTAGCTTTCACCGCCTGTGCGGGCGTCACAGGGAGCCGTCACAGAGAGCGGGGAACGGGTTTGCGGGAGTTCACCAATCCTCCGTTGGCGCTGGCGCCCCCGGTGGGCGGCCTGGCCGACGTCGTCTTCGAGCACGCCCAGGACGACCCGCTCCACATCGCGCTCGGCCGCAAGGACGACGCGGGGCGCTGGCGGGACGTGACGTCCGGCGAGTTCCGCGACGAGGTGCTGGCCCTCGCCAAGGGCCTGCTCGCCGACGGCATACGGTTCGGCGACCGGGTCGCCATCATGTCCCGCACCCGCTACGAGTGGACGCTGTTCGACTTCGCACTGTGGACGATCGGGGCCCAGGTGGTGCCGGTCTACCCGACGTCGTCGGCCGAGCAGTGCTACTGGATGCTGTACGACGCGGAGGTGACGGCCGCGATCGTGGAGCACGAGGACCACGCGATGACCATCGCCACCGTCATCGACCGGCTGCCGAGGCTGCGCCGGCTGTGGCAGCTCGACGCGGGCGCGGTCCACGAGCTGTACGACGCGGGCGCCCACCTGGACGACGAGGTGGTGCACCGGCACCGCAAGGCGGTCACCCCGGACTCGGTCGCCACCATCATCTACACCTCCGGCACCACGGGCCGCCCGAAGGGCTGTGTCATCTCGCACGGCAACTTCATGTACGAGGCGGACACCGTCATCGAGCGCTGGGAGCCGGTGTTCCACTCCAGACGCGGCGACGAGGCGGCCACCCTGCTCTTCCTGCCGCTCGCTCACGTGTTCGGCCGAATGGTGGAGGTGGCGGCGATCCGCGGCAGGGTCCGTTTCGGCCACCAGCCGCAGCTCAACGCGGCCGCCCTGCTGCCCGACCTGGCCGCCTTCCGCCCGACGTTCATCCTGGCCGTGCCGTACATCTTCGAGAAGGTCTTCAACGCCGCCCGCCGCAAGGCCGAGCGGGAGGGCAAGGCGGGCCCCTTCGGGAAGGCCGTGGACGTCGCCGTGCGCTACGCGGACGCGGTCGAGGCCAAGGCGTGGGGCATCGGGCCCGGCCCGTCCGCGGGACTGCGCATGCAGCACCAGCTGTTCGACAAGCTCGTCTACGCCAAGGTGCGCGAGGCGATGGGCGGCCGGGTGCGGCACGCCATGTCCGGTGGCTCGGCGATGGACCGGCGGCTCGGACTGTTCTTCGCGGGCGCGGGAGTGCAGATCTACGAGGGGTACGGCCTGACCGAGTCCACGGCGGCCGCCACCGCCAACCCGCCCGAGCGCACCCGCTACGGCACGGTCGGGCAGCCCGTCCCGGGTGTCACCGTGCACATCGCGGACGACGGCGAGGTCTGGCTGCGCGGCCCCACGCTGTTCCAGGGCTACCTCAACAATCCCAAGGCCACCGACGAGACCCTGCACGACGGCTGGCTGGCCACCGGCGATCTCGGCTCCCTCGACGAGGACGGCTTCCTCACGATCACCGGCCGCAAGAAGGAGATCCTCGTGACGTCCGGCGGCAAGAGCGTGGCGCCGGGCCTGTTGGAGGAACGTGTCCGGGACCACCCCCTGGTCGCCCAGTGCATCCTCGTGGGCAACGACCGCCCCTTCGTCGCCGCCCTGGTCACGCTGGACCAGGAGGCCGTCGAGCACTGGCTCCAGATGCGCAACAAGCCCCGGCTCACCCCGGCCGAGCTGGTGCGCGACCCGGATCTGGAGATGGAGGTGCGCCGGGCCGTGGTCGCCGCGAACACGCTCGTCTCGCAGGCGGAGTCGATCCGCACCTTCCGGATCCTGGCGCAGCCCTTCACCGAGGAGCACGGGCTGCTCACACCGTCGCTGAAGCTGAAGCGGAGGGCGATCGAGAAGGCGTACGCCAAGGAGGTCGAGGCCCTGTACGGCACGTGAGGCGGCTTCCGGTCATTTCCGCGTCAGGAATGCATCCGGGCCTGTGATCGTTGACGATATGAGTACCACCTGACGACAACCGAAGGATCAGAGCTCGTGAGCAGCAAGGTCCCCCCGATCATCCTCAACAACGGCGTCGAGATGCCCCAGCTGGGCTTCGGCGTCTGGCAGGTGCCGGACGACGAGGCGGAGCGCGCGGTCGCCACGGCGCTGGAGGCCGGGTACCGCAGCATCGACACAGCGGCGATCTACGGCAACGAAGAGGGCACCGGCAAGGCCATCGGCGCCTCCGGCCTCCCTCGCGAAGAGCTTTTCGTCACCACCAAGCTCTGGAACGGCGACCAGGGGTACGACTCCACCCTGCGCGCCTTCGACGTCTCCCTCGACAAGCTCGGCCTGGACTACGTGGATCTGTACCTGATCCACTGGCCCCTCCCGGCGAAGGGCCTGTTCGTCGACACGTACAAGGCGTTCGAGAAGCTGCACTCCGACGGCCGGATCAAGGCCATCGGCGTCTCCAACTTCCTGCCGGAGCACCTGGAGCGGCTGATCGGCGAGACGTCGGTCGTCCCGGCCGTCAACCAGATCGAGCTGCACCCGCATCTCCAGCAGCACGCCGCCCGGGAGTTCCACGCGGAGCAGGGCATCGCCACCGAGGCCTGGTCCCCGCTGGGCTCGGGCAGGGGCCTGCTGGAGGTCCCGGCGATCGTGGCCATCGCCCAGAAGCACAACCGCACGCCCGCCCAGGTCGTGCTGCGCTGGCACCTCCAGCTGGGCAACGTGGTGATCCCGAAGTCCGTGACGCCCTCCCGGATCGCGGAGAACATCGACGTCTTCGACTTCAGACTGGACACCGAGGACCTGGCGGCGATCAGCGCGCTGAACGAGGACCGCCGGCTGGGCCCGGACCCGGCCACGTTCGACGTGGGCTGACCCTCGGGCCACCTTTCGAAGGCCGCACGCGAAGCGCCCCGGGAACCTCGGCGGTCCCGGGGCGCTTCGCGTGCGTGGCGTCAGTTGGGCTGTCCGACGGGCCGTCCGACGACGGTGTCGATGTCGACCCCTCGGGCTGCCGCGACGCCCGGCAACCTCGAGCCGCCCGAACTCCTTCAGCGTCGCCTCCACCGCGGCCCGCACGTCCTCGTGGTGGGCGGCGTCCCCGGGGATCGTGAGCAGCCCTTCGAGCCGTCCGAGTTCCTCGGCGATCACCTGGAGCACGCTCCAGGTCAAAGCCCGCGGACCTCATGGGAGGGCACCACGGGCGGGTCGGGGGCCGAAGGCGCTACAGAGGCCTGCTCGCCGAATGCACCGTCTGCGCCGTCAGCAGGAAGAAGTCCGGACGGTGGTGGACGCTCGCCTTGTCGTCGGGGTCGACGAGGCGGTCGAGGGTGGCGAGGTCGGTGGCGTCGAGGCGCTCGGCGACCGCCTCCCGGGTGCGGGCGAGGGTTGCGGCGACATACGCGCGGGCCCGCTCGGGAGCCGGTGCGGGCAGGTCGAGCAGGAAGCTGCGGCTGCGGGCGTGGGTCAGGCCGGCGGCGGTCAGCAGCGCCGGCCAGTCCTCCGTCTCCTCGACCGTGCCGGTCAGCGACGCGCGCATCTCGTTGAACCACTCCTCCTCGATCGCGTTCAGCCGGGCCTGGAGCCCCGGCCGGCCCATCCCGATGTCGCGCGGCAGGAACCGCGTCGGCAGGCCGCCCTCCACGATCGCCAGCGTGCCGCCGGGTGCCAGCCGCCCCGCGAAGGCGGCGAGGGCGGCCCGCTGGTCGCCGAGGTGGTGCAGGCTGCGGCTGGCCCACAGCAGGTCGGCGGGGTAGTCGAGCTCGTCGAGTACGCCCGGCAGCTCACCGGCCAGGGTCCCGAACCGGTCGGCGACGCCGAGGCGTGCGGCGCGGTCGCGGGCCCGGGCGAGCAGCGGCTCGGAGCCGTCGACGGCGACGATCCGGGCTCCCGGGAAGGTCTCGGCGAGCTGGCAGGAGACGACTCCGGGACCGCTGCCCACGTCGACCACCAGGCCGGGGTCGGTCTGCTGCTTCGCCAGCCAGGCGAGAGCCCGCTCGTACAAGGGTGCGAACAGTTCCGCGCCCTCCTCCAGCAGCGGGGCCATCTCGGTCCAGTCGACCTCGGCGTGGTCGCGGTGGTGACCGCGCGGGTGCTCGTGCTGGTGGTCGGTGTGGTGGTCGTGCGCCATGGGGTCAGCCTCTCCTCCGGATGCCGCCAGCGTGCGGCGGCGCCCGGACAAAGGGCAAGAGGCGTTGCCGAAGCGGCAAACGAGAGGGGCGGAAGAAGGGCGTCCGCGTGCGCGGAACACCGCGGGGTGGGTGGACCGGGCGAAGGCCTGTGCCGGCGGTGCTCGGCCTCCGTAGGATCGCCGCGTGACAGAGATCGATTACGCACGTTTCCCCGAGCGCCTGGCGCACGCGCGCGGTGCGGACACCGCCGCCCGCTGGGAGTTGCTGCGCTCCTTCCAGGAGGAGTGGGGGTACGAGCCCAGCGGCGACCGGGAACGGGTGCGGACGGACGACGCGGACGAGGCCTCCGGGCCCGTCGACCCCACGCTCGCGATACCGGCCGCGCTGGCCGAGTGGTGGGACCTGCCCTTCAATTCCTTCGCCGACCAGCCGCGCCTGTACTGGACCCACCTGGAGTGGCCGCCGACGATCCGCCCCGATCCCGCCGGCCACGGCGTCCGCGGCGCGCTGCCGCCGGACAACCCCTTCGTCGGGCCGGAGGAGGACCTGCGGGTCTGTGTGTTCATGGCGGAGTACCAGTACGCCAACGAGTGGGGCTATCCGGCGGCCCGCAGCGCCCTCGCCGACCCGCCGGTGCTGGTCGCCGCCGAGGACGACGACGGCAAGGAGGGGTGGATGCCGCAGAGCCACTCGGTCTCGGAGTTCTTCCTCCAGCTCGCCGTCAACCGGCTGCCCGAGCACTTCGGATGGACCGCCGGGGAGAGCGAGATCGCCCCGGAGACGGTGACGCGACTGCGGGCGCACCTGAGCCCGCTGGGCCTGCTGCCGTGGCGTGAACTGGGCGCCCGAAGCGAGTACTTCGGCGGCCCGGACGTCATCGTCCGCCACGACACCGGCATGCACGACCTCGCACTCACCGCGTACGGCCGCACCGAGGAGGCCGTCCGCACACTCGCCGAGTCCCTCGGCATCGAGTGGTCGGAGGGCATCGGCGAACCGGAGAGTCACGGCGTGTAGATCCCGGCGCGCGGCGCTGAGCTCCGGCCGCTCAGCCGGCCTTCCGGAACGCGCGGAGGGTGAACCACGGGTCCGGGCGGGGGCGGTCCTGGTCGGGCAGCGCGGCGAGGCGGGCGGCGAAATCCTCGGCGAGGGGGTGGCCGGGCGGGAGCGTGACGAACCAGCCACGGTGCAGGTCGGCGATGGTGCGGCGGGGACTGCGGCCCTGTCCGCGGCCCGGGAAGCGGGTCAGCCCGGCGGGCAGCAGACCGTGCTCGGCGGCGTACGCCTCGACGGCGCGTGACGTGTCGAGGAAGGGGCTGCGAGGGCGGGAGGCGAGGACGGCGTCGATGTCACTGCCCACGTTGTGGGCCGCCGCCTTGTCGACCGTCGTGACATAGACGCCGCCGGGGCGCAGCACCCGGGCGCACTCGGCGACGGCGGTCCTGACATGCTCGGGGCGCCGCAGCAGGTGCAGCAGCCACACGCTGGTGACGGCGTCGAACTCCCCGTCCCGAAAGGGCAGTCGGCGGCAGTCGGCGAGAACGACGGCGCCGGGCAGGCGGTCGGCGGCGTGCCGGGCCATGGCGTACGTCAGGTCGGCGCCCGTCACCCGCAGCCCGGCCCGGACCGTCGCGAGCCGCCGGGTCACGATGCCGGTGCCGCATGCCACGTCCAGCAGGCTGCGCGTCCCCCGCGGCAGGAGGCTCAGTACGCCCTCCGCGGCGGCGGCCGCCCTGGGCTCGCCGCCGCGGGAGACGTCGTAGCACTCCGCCTCCTCGGTGTAGTCCAGCACCGTGCGCTCAGGCCGCGCCGTGCGCCGGGGCGAGGGCCTCCACCCGCTCGGCGAGCCCGAAGTCCAGCGCGGTGACCTTGCCTCCGGCGCTGTGCGTGGTCACGGTGAGGGCGACGGAGTGGTAGCCGAGGGTCAGATCGGAGTGGTGGTCGAGTGCGTCCTGGACCTGGGCGATGTGCACGACCAGGGCCGTCGCGGCGAAGTGCGAGGCGAGCCGGTAGGAGCGGGTGAGCCGGTCGCCGTCGAGCGACCAGCCGGGCAGGTGCTCCAGCCGGTCCTCGATCTCCTTCCGCGACAGCGCTTCGACGGGCATGAGCGGACTCCCTCCGTGGACGTCGCGTACCTCTTCAGCGTGCCACAGCCGGACGGCTGCGGGCCTGGTCAGCCCGGTGCCCGTGAGCGGCGACGGGCGGGAGCGGACGCACGGGGCCAGGGGCGCGCCGCGGCGCCTCCTCGACTACCGTCGTACGTATGACCCTTCTCCCGTCCGCGCCCGGCACGCCCGCAGCCGTCCCCGCCGGCCAGGGCGTCGGCCCGCTGCTGCGGGCCTGGCGGGAGCGGCGGCGGGTCAGCCAGCTGGAGCTGGCGCTGCGCGCGGGCTCCTCGGCGCGGCACATCAGCTTCGTCGAGACAGGCCGCTCCTGCCCCAGCGAGGAGATGGTGCTGAAGCTGGCGGAACACCTGGACGTGCCCGTGCGGGAGCGCAACGCGCTGCTGCTGGCGGCCGGTTACGCCCCGCGCTATCCGGAGACGCCCCTGGACGACCCGGCGCTGGACGCCGTGCGCGAGGGCGTGGAACGGCTGATCCAGGGCTACGAGCCCTACCCGGCGCTGGTGGTGGACGCGACGTACAACGTGCTGGCCGCCAACCGGGGCGTCACCATGCTGCTGGAGGGCCTGCCGGAGTCCCTGCTCGCCCTGCCGCCGAACGCGATGCGGCTGACGCTGCACCCGCGGGGCCTGGCACCGCGCATCCGCAACTTCCCCGAGTGGCGCGGGCATCTGCTCGCCCAGATGGACCGGCAGATCGCGCTCCACCGCTCGGCGGCGCTGCGCGAGCTGTACGAGGAGGTGAGCGCGTACCCGGCCCCCGAGGCGGCGCCCGGCACGGAACCGGCCGATCCCGTGCCCTACTTCGCGCTGCCGATGCAGATCGAGCATCAGGGCCGGATCCTGTCGTTCGTCTCGTCCATCTCCACGTTCAACACGCCCATGGACGTGACGGTCGCCGAGCTGGCCATCGAGACGCTGCTCCCGGCCGACCCGGCGACGGTCAAGTACCTTCACTCGCTCCTGCTCTGACGTACCCTCAGCGCGGCATGCTGCAGCGCCGCGAACCCGGCCACCACGACGGCCTGGAACACGCCCCACACCGCGCCCGCCGTGCTCGGCGTGAGCCACAGGGCCAGGGCGAGGACACTGAGCACCGCCCAGGCGAGATTGGTCTCGATCACCGCCCGCACGGGCAGCGCCGCCGGACGCGGCCGGGAGGCGAGCAGCGCGACGCCGCCCGCGTACGCCACGAGCACCGCGCCGAGGACCACCAGCAACCCGGGGTCCACGCCGAGGAGCCGCCCGAGCGGCCCGGAGGCGACGAGGTAGGCGACGCCGTTCGCCCCGGTCACCACCGCGTCCACGGCGAGGAAGCGGCTCAGGGCGGTCTGCGGCTCGGTGGTGCGGGCGAGAGCGGCGAGCTGGGTTGCGGACATGGCGGATCACCCTCCGTCGAGGTCGAGTTGGGCCGGGACCCGGGGGCCGGGCCGGAGTGCGCCGGTCCGGCCCCCGGTACGACCACGATGCCGCGCGCCGACGAACGGGTCGATTACCCCGGACGTCATGCCGTGGGGTCGGCGGAGTGGCACATGCCGCACCGCCGCGCCCGTGTGGCCGTAAGCGGAACATGACAGACTGCGCACATGCTTTCGGCGCGTAGGGGAGGCGTGGCGTGAGTGAGCGGCGGGCCGCGCCCACCGTGGGCCAGGTGGTGCTCGGCAGACGGCTGCAGGAGTTGCGCGAGGCAGCCGGGCTCAGACGCGAGGAGGCCGCTCGCGTCCTGCGGGTGGCCCCGGCGACGGTACGGCGGATGGAGACGGCCGAGGTCGCGCTCCGGATTCCGTACCTCCAGGTCCTGCTGCCGGCCTACGGCATCCCCGAGGACGAGGTGACGGCGTTCGTCACGCTGGCCGAGGAGGCGAACCGGCCCGGCTGGTGGCAGCGGTTCAGCGATGTGCTTCCCGACTGGTTCAGCCTGTTCGTCAGCCTGGAGGGCGCCGCCCGGCTGATCCGCTCCTACGAACCGCACTTCGTGCCCGGACTGCTCCAGACCGAGGACTACGCCCGTGCCGTGCTGGAGGCCGGGACGATCGGCCAGTCCGGCGGCGAGGAGACGATCGAACGGCATGTCTCCCTGCGCATGGCCCGGCAGGCACTGCTGCGCCGGCCCGACCCCCCGCACCTGTGGGTGGTCATGGACGAGACGGTGCTGCGCCGCCCGGTGAGCACCCGCCCTGAGGTCATGGGCGACCAGCTGGACCGGCTGCTGGAGGCGGCCGAGAGCGACCGGGTCACCCTCCAGATCGCCGAGTTCGCCGGTGGCCCGCACCCGGGGACGTACGCCCCCTTCTCGCTGTTCCGCTTCGGCGAACCGGAACTGCCGGACATGGTCTTCACCGAGTACTTGAGCGGCGCGCTGTATCTCGACTCCCGCGGCGAGGTCTCCGCGCATCTGGAGGTGCTGGACCACATGAGCGCGCACGCCGCGTCGGCGCAGCGCACCAAGAAGCTCCTGCGGGAGTGCCGCGGCGACTTCTGAACTCCCGCGCCCCCGGCTAGTCGACCCGGACGCCCACCAGGCAGGTGTCGTCGTCCGTGTCCGACCTGCTGTACGTCAGCAGCCGGTCGAGTTGCTGGTCCAGGGTCCGCGGCGCCGCACGGGCCGCCGTCAGCAGATGGGTCAGCGACTCCTCCACGGAGCGGTCCCGGCGTTCGACGAGGCCGTCGGTGTACATCAGCAGCGTGTCCTCGGCCGCGAGCTGCACCTCGGCCTCCTCGTACGCCGCCTCCGGCACGGCACCCAGCAGGATGCCCTTGACCAGCGGCAGCGGCGTGGCCTCCGTGTCGCGCACCAGCACGGGCGGCAGATGACCCGCCCTGGCCCAGCGCAGGGTACGCCGCTCGGGGTCGTACAGGGCGCACACGGCGGTCGCGGTGACCGAGCCGGTGAGGTGGTGCGCGACGATGTTGAGCCACGACAGCAGCTGTCCCGGTCCGGCGCCGGTGACCGCCAGGCCGCGCAGCGCGTTGCGCAGGACGACCATGCTCGTCGCCGCCTCTATGCCGTGACCGGCGACGTCTCCCACGCACAGCAGCACGCGCCGCGAGGGCAGCACCACGGCGTCGTACCAGTCGCCGCCCACCAGTTGCTCGGTCTCCGCCGGGCGGTAGCGCACCGCGACCTCCAGGCCGGGCATCTGCAGCGGGGCCTGCTCCGGGGGCATGATGGCGTGCTGCAACTGGAGCGTGAGCCGGTTGCGTTCGGCGGCCTGCTGCTCGGTGTGGGCGAGCTGGTCGCGGGTGGCCGCGAGCGCCACCTCCGTCCAGTGCTGGGCCGAGATGTCCTGGCAGGCCCCGCGAACGACGAACAGCCGGCCGTCGGTGTCGAGGACCGGCTCGGCGACGACCCGGATGTGGCGGTTGACCCCGTCGGGCCGCTGCAGGCGGAAGGCCGCGGTGGCGGGCCGCCGGTGGTGCAGCAGCGTGCGCAGGAAGCGTCCGATGGCCACCGCGTCGTCGGGGTGGGCGTGGGCGGGGAGGTCCTCCAGCGGCACCGGCGGGGTCGTGGTGGAGCGGCCGTACAGGTCGAACATCTGGCTGTTCCAGGTGATCTGCCCGGTCAGCAGGTTCTCCTCGAAGCCGCCGACACGGCCGAGCCGCTGGGCGTGCTGGAGCAGGCTCGCCAGCCGTGCCGTCTCGTCCTCGATGCGCCAGATCAGCAGCACGCTGCCCGCGTGCCGGCTGATGCTGATGTCCGCCACGGCCGACAGGGGCACCTGGTCGACCAGCGCGGTCAGTTGCATCCGCCGTGCCCGGAACGGCTCACCGGTGGCGTGGACCCGCTCGATGCGCTGGAACAGCTCGCTGTCCCCGGCCGTCATCGGGTACGCCTCCAGCAGCAGCGCGCCGCACACCACCGCGCGGGGCCGGCCCGCCGGGTCGAGGAAGCGGGTGTTGACGTGCTGGATGCGGAAGTCGACCAGCTGCCCGGAGTCGTCGACCTGCGGCACGAGGACCAGGGCGGGGTCGTGCAGGCCGTCGGCGAGGTCGCTGAGTTCCGCGGCGTCCGGCAGGATCCGCGGCTCCTGGACCGCGTCGGGGTGTGGCGGGTACGTCTCCAGGGTGTGGGCGCACAGCTCCGCGAGGGCCTCGACCTGGCGGACGACCTGCGGCGGTTGCGGCTCCAGCGGCCCCGGCCAGGCGATCTCCAGGACGCCGTGGATGCGCCCTCCGGTGCCGGCGGGCACGGCCACCCGGCCGCCGTCGGGGTACGGATGCCGTCCGATCGTCGGCAGCCCCGTCCCGGCCAGCGACGTGAACCACTGGCCGCTGCGTTCGACGAGCCCGCGACGCGCCACCGTGGCGACGTCCGGCGGTACGTAGCGCCAGCGGGAGGCCTCGCCCTGGGAGAAACCGGCGCTGCCCGCCAGGGTCAGGGAGCCGTCGGAGCCCGCGGTCCACACTGCCACGGCCACCGCGCCCAGCGGGCGCAGCGCGTGCTCCAGCAGCGAGTCGGCGACGGCCTGCGCGTCGGACGCGGCGAGCGCCCCGCTCTCGGCGGCGCGCAGTCGCACGGCGGCCGCGTCGCGCTCCACCGGCCCGGTGCCGCCCGCGGCCGCGAGGAAGGCGTCCGTGACCTCCGACATCCGGTCGCTGGCGGCCTCGTTGATGACCTCGACGGCGAACTCCAGCGGGGTGACCCGGGCCTGCGCGGTGAGCTCCGCGAGCTGCCGGGCGGCCTGCGCCGGGCCACATCCGAGCCGCTCGACCAGGATGCCCTTGGCGAGCTCTACCAGGGCCCGCCCCTCGGCCTCGGCCTGCGCCGCCCGCACCTCCCGCCGCAACCGCTCGACCGTGGCGGCGAGCCTGCCGACGGGGGAGGCCGAGCAGTCTCCCGCGCCGGAGGCGGCCGTGCGGGACGGCGGCTTCGCGCCCGGCGTTTCGTGGGGCGGGGCGGCGGGCCGGTCGGAAGGCTGGTCGGGCGTGCTCACGATGTGCATGCTCCTCGGCGGGAGGCCCCCTGGGGCGCGGACGGTCGGGCCGGGCCCGCCCGCGCGGGGTGGGGGGCGGGCTGCGGCGTGCTCAGGGGGTCAGCCAGCGTCGTACGCAGGTGATCAGGTCATGGGTGTCGACGGGCTTGGTGACGTAGTCGCTCGCCCCCGACGCCAGGGACTTCTCCCGGTCCCCGGGCATCGCCTTGGCGGTGACGGCGATGATGGGCAGGTCCGCGTACCGGGGCATCCCGCGGATCTCGGCCGTGGCGGTGTATCCGTCCATCTCCGGCATCATGACGTCCATCAGCACCAGGGCGACGTCCGGGTTGTCGACGAGCGTCTCGATGCCCTTGCGGCCGTCCTCCGCGTGCAGCACCCGGAAGCCGTGCAGCTCCAGGATGCCGCTGAGCGCGAAGAGGTTGCGCGCGTCGTCGTCGACGACGAGCACGGTGCGCCCGGCGAAGGAGCGGTCGACGACGTGCGAGGGGAGGTTCTGCGGCTCCTCCGCCCTGACCAGGGTCAGGACGTCGCCGGGCTCCTCGGCGGACAGGTGCAGCGCGATGCGCTCGCGCAATTCGTCCAGGCTGGAGAGGAACTCCAGGGTCCCGTCGTCGCCGCGCGAGCGCAGGGCCTGCGCCCGTGCCACGTCGGGGCGGTTGCTGCTGTGCACCAGCACCGGTACGTCGGCGAGGGCCGAGTCGCCCTGGAGCGCCTCCAGGAAACGGGTGGCCGCGCCGGCGGGCATGTCCAGGTCGAGGACGACGCAGTGGCACGGTTCGGCGGCCAGCGCTCCGGCCGCCTCCTGGGCGCTGACGGCGGTGATCAGGTCCACGTCGGGCCGCGGCACCGCTTCGTCCGCGCCGTGCCGGGCCACGTCGGCGACGACGCTCTCGGCGACGAGGGTCAGCAGACCCCGGGGCCGCTCCTCCACGACGAGCAGCCGGCGCCGGCGCGGGCCCCTTCCGGCCGGGCCGGGACGCGCGGCGAGCTCGGGGGCGTCGACGGTGCTCCGCGCCGCGGGCAGCTCCGCCGGCTTCTCCGCGAACCGGCCTGCCAGCGCCTCGAAGTCAGGCCGGGCCACCGGCAGGAAGAGCGTGAAGACGCTGCCCCGGCCGGGCGTGCTGTCCACGGTGACCGCGCCGCCGAGCAGATGGGCGATCTCCCGAGTGATGGACAGGCCGAGGCCGGTGCCGCCGTACTTGCGGCTGGTGGTGCCGTCCGCCTGCTGGAAGGCGCCGAAGATGGACTCCAGTTGCTGCTCCTGGATCCCGATCCCGGTGTCCTTCACGCGGAACGCCACGACGGCGCCGCCCTTGACGACGCCCCCGGGCACCTCCTCGTCCGCGGCCGGCTGGATGAGCAGCTCGACGCCGCCCTGCTCGGTGAACTTCACCGCGTTCGACAGCAGGTTGCGCAGCACCTGACGCAGGCGGGAGTCGTCGGTCAGCAGGTCGCCGGGCGCGCCCGGCGCGGTGGTCACCGTGAACTCCAGGCCCTTCTGGGTCGTCATCGGCCGGAAGGTGGCCTCGACGTACTCGATGAGCTGGCGCAGCGACACCCGCTCCGGGGCCACGTCCATCTTCCCGGCCTCGACCTTCGACAGATCGAGGATGTCGTTGATCAGCTGGAGCAGGTCGGAGCCAGCGGAGTGGATGATGCCCGCGTACTCGACCTGCTTCTGGGTGAGGTTGCGCGAGGGGTTCTGGGCGAGCAACTGGGCGAGGATGAGAAGGCTGTTGAGCGGGGTGCGCAGTTCGTGGCTCATGTTCGCCAGGAACTCCGACTTGTACTTCGAGGCCAGCGCCAGCTGCTGCGCCCGCGCCTCCAGTTCCTGCCGGGCCTGCTCGATCTGGAGGTTCTTCGCCTCGATGTCGCGGTTCTGCGCCGCCAGCAGCGAGGCCTTCTCCTCCAGTTCGGCGTTGGAGTGCTGCAGCTCCTCCTGCTGCGACTGCAACTCCGCCGAGCGCACCTGGAGTTCGGCCGTCAGACGCTGCGACTCGCCGAGCAGCTCGTCGGTGCGGGCGTTGGCCACGATCGTGTTGACGTTGACGCCGATGGTTTCCCGGAGCTGTTCCAGCAAATCCCGGTGGATCGGGGTGAAGGACGTGATGGACGCCAGCTCGATGACGCCGAGGACCTGGTCCTCGAAGAGGATCGGCAGCAGGAGCAGAGCGGTCGGCACCGTCCGGCCGAGCCCGGAGGAAATGGTCACGTAGTCCGGCGGCAGCTGGTCGACCGAGATCGTGCGGCGGCTGCGGGCGGCCTGGCCGACCAGGGAGCGGCCGAAGGGGATGCGGTCGGGCCGCGTGTCGTCCTCGGGGCGGCCGTAGGAGCCGACGAGCCGCAGCTCGGGGCCCGGTGCACGGTCCTCGGCGAGGTAGAAGGCGCCGTACTGGGCGGAGACCAGCGGCACCAGCTCGTCCATGATCAGTTCCGCGACGACGGGCAGGTCGCGGTGGCCCTGCATCAGGCCGGCGATCCGCGCCAGGTTGGTCTTGAGCCAGTCCTGCTCCTGATTGGCCATGGTCGTCTCGCGCAGGGACAACACCATGGAGTTGATGTTGTCCTTGAGCTCGGCGACCTCGCCGGAGGCCTCCACGGTGATCGACCGGGTCAGGTCGCCCTCGGCGACCGCGCTGGCCACCTCGGCGATCGCGCGGACCTGCCGGGTCAGGTTGCCGGCCAGCTCGTTGACGTTCTCGGTCAGCCGCTTCCAGGTGCCGGAGACGCCCTCCACCTCGGCCTGACCGCCGAGACGTCCCTCGGTGCCGACCTCGCGGGCGACGCGCGTGACCTCGTCCGCGAACGCGGAGAGCTGGTCGACCATCGTGTTGATGGTCGTCTTCAGCTCCAGGATCTCCCCGCGCGCGTCGACGTCGATCTTCTTCGACAGGTCGCCCCTGGCCACCGCCGTCGTGACGAGGGCGATGTTGCGGACCTGGCCGGTGAGGTTGTTGGCCATCGAGTTGACGTTGTCGGTGAGGTCCTTCCAGGTTCCCGCCACGTTCGGCACCTGTGCCTGGCCGCCGAGGCGTCCCTCGGTGCCGACCTCCCGGGCGACGCGCGTGACCTCGTCGGCGAACGCGGACAGCGTGTCCACCATCGTGTTGATGACGTCCGCGAGGGCCGCGACCTCGCCCTTGGCCTCCACGGTGATCTTCTGTGACAGGTCGCCGCGCGCGACCGCCGTGGCGACCTGGGCGATGGAGCGGACCTGGCTCGTCAGCTTCGACGCCATCACGTTGACGTTGTCGGTGAGGTCCTTCCAGGTGCCCGACACGCCCCGCACGTGCGCCTGGCCGCCCAGGCTTCCCTCGGTGCCCACCTCGCGGGCGACCCGGGTGACCTCGTCGGCGAAGGCCGAGAGCTGGTCGACCATCGTGTTGATGGTGTTCTTCAGCTCCAGGATCTCCCCGCGCGCGTCGACGGTGATCTTCTGCGAGAGGTCGCCCTTGGCCACCGCGGTGGCCACCTGGGCGACGTTGCGCACCTGGGAGGTCAGGTTGCCCGCCATGAAGTTCACCGAGTCGGTGAGGTCACGCCAGGTGCCCTTGACGCCCTTGACGTCGGCCTGGCCGCCGAGGCGTCCCTCGGTGCCCACCTCGCGGGCGACCCGGGTGACCTCGTCGGCGAAGGCCGAGAGCTGGTCGACCATCGTGTTGATGGTGTTCTTCAGCTCCA
>NZ_JBHWJQ010000003.1:239931-275875 GCF_042731435.1 Streptomyces sp. NPDC059861
AGGATCTCGCCCCGCGCGTCGACGGTGATCTTCTGCGAGAGGTCGCCCTTGGCCACCGCCGTCGTCACCTGGGCGACGTTGCGCACCTGGGAGGTCAGATTGCCCGCCATCAGGTTGACCGAGTCGGTCAGATCACGCCAGACACCCGCGACCCCGGGCACCTTGGCCTGGCCGCCGAGCCGCCCCTCGCTGCCGACCTCCCGGGCGACCCGCGTGACCTCGTCCGCGAAGGCCGAGAGCTGGTCGACCATCGTGTTGACGGTCTCCTTCAGCTCCAGGATCTCGCCGCGCGCGGGGACGTCGATCTTCTGGGAGAGGTCACCCTTGGCCACCGCCGTGGCCACCTGGGCGATGTCGCGGACCTGGGTGGTGAGGTTGCCGGCCATGGCGTTGACCGAGTCGGTCAGGTCGGCCCAGGTGCCGGAGACCCCCGGCACCTCCGCCTGGCCCCCCAGCGTCCCCTCGGTGCCCACCTCGCGGGCGACGCGGGTGACCTCGGACGTGAACACGGACAGCTGGTCCACCATGCCGTTGAACACCGTGGCGATGTCGCCCATGAGGCCGTCGGCGTCCTCGGGCAGCCGCGTGCCGAAGTCACCGTCCCGCACCGCTGTCAGGCCCGCCAGGAGCCGCCCGAGCTCCTGGTCGCCCGGCACCGACTCGGTGACCTCGCCCGTGTTGCTGGTCATGCGCACCCTCGTTCCCCTCCCCGGGGCAAAGCCGACTGTTCATGGATCTGCGCGACGAGAAATACGCCGCAGGCTAGCAGTCTCCAGGGTGCGCACAAACTCTCCCCCCTACGTGCACATACGGGGGATCACCTGGCCGGAAACAGACCACGGAACCTCTCGGGCGGCACCGGGTGAAGGAGATTCCGTGACGCCGTCCGGCGGTCAGGCCGCCCCGCCCTTGGTGTCCTTCTCGTCGTCGACGATCTCCGCGTCGACCACGTCCTCGTCCTGCGGGGCGGCACGCTCCCCGTCGCCTCCGGCGGCGCCCTCGGCGGGCGTCTGCTGGGCCTGCGCGTACATGGCCTGGCCCATCCTCTGGCTGACGCCGGCGAGCTTCTCGACGGCGGTGCGCAGTTCGCCGGTGTCCGCCTCGCGCTCCAGCGTCTGCTTCAGTTCCGTGATCGCCGACTCGACCTCCGACCGGGTGTCGGCCGGGACGCGCTCCCCGTTCTCGCGGAGGAACTTCTCCGTCTGGTAGACGAGTTGCTCGGCCTGGTTGCGTGTCTCGGCGGCCTCCCTGCGCCCCCGGTCCTCCTCGGCGTACTGCTCGGCCTCCCGCATCATGCGGTCGATGTCGTCCTTGGGCAGCGCCGAGCCACCGGTGACGGTCATCTTCTGCTCACGGCCGGTCGCCAGGTCCTTGGCCGAGACGTGCATGATGCCGTTGGCGTCGATGTCGAAGGCGACCTCGATCTGCGGGACGCCGCGCGGGGCGGGCGGCAGGCCGGTGAGGTCGAACGTGCCGAGCTTCTTGTTGTAGGCGGCGATCTCGCGTTCGCCCTGGTAGACCTGGATGCCGACCGACGGCTGGTTGTCGGTGGCGGTCGTGAAGATCTCCGAACGCCGGGTCGGGATCGTCGTGTTGCGCTCGATCAGCTTGGTCATGATGCCGCCCTTGGTCTCGATGCCCAGGGACAGCGGGGTGACGTCGAGGAGCAGCACGTCCTTGACGTCGCCGCGGATGACACCGGCCTGGAGGGCGGCGCCGACAGCCACCACCTCGTCCGGGTTGACGCCCTTGTGCGGGTCCTTGCCGGTGAGTTCCTTGACCAGGTCGGTGACGGCCGGCATCCGGGTGGATCCGCCGACGAGGATGACGTGGTCGATCGCGGCGAGCTTGACGCCGGCGTCCTTGACCGCCTGGTGGAAGGGGGTCTTGCAGCGGTCGAGGAGATCGGCGGTGAGCTCCTGGAACTGGGCGCGGGTCAGCTTCTCGTCCAAGTGCAGCGGGCCTTCGGCGGAGGCGGTGATGTACGGCAGGTTGATCGTCGTCTCCGAGGAGCTGGACAGCTCGATCTTGGCCTTCTCGGCGCCCTCGCGGAGCCGCTGGAGCGCCATCTTGTCGTTGCCGAGGTCGATGCCGTTCTGTCCCTTGAAGCGCTTGACCAGGTACTCGACGATCCGCTGGTCCCAGTCGTCGCCGCCGAGGTGGGTGTCGCCGTTGGTGGCCTTGACCTCGATGACGCCGTCGCCGATCTCCAGGAGCGAGACGTCGAAGGTGCCGCCGCCCAGGTCGAAGACGAGGACGGTCTGCTCCTCGCCCCGGTCGAGGCCGTAGGCGAGGGCGGCTGCGGTGGGCTCGTTGATGATCCGCAGCACCTTCAGGCCCGCGATCTCCCCGGCTTCCTTGGTCGCCTGCCGCTGGGCGTCGTCGAAGTACGCCGGCACGGTGACCACCGCGTCCGTGACGTCCTCGCCGAGATACGCCTCGGCGTCCCGCTTCAGCTTCTGCAGCACCCGCGCCGACAACTCCTGGGCCCGGTAGCGGGTGCCGTCGACGGAGCCCTCCTCGGGGAACCGCCAGTTCGCGTCCCCCATGTACCGCTTGACGGAGCGCGCGGTGCGCTCGACGTTGGTCACGGCCTGCCGTTTGGCGACCTCGCCGACGAGTACCTCGCCGTTCTTGGCGAAGGCCACGACCGACGGTGTGGTCCTGGCCCCCTCCGCGTTGGCGACGACCGTGGGGTCGCCGCCCTCCAGGACGGCCACCACCGAGTTCGTGGTCCCGAGATCGATTCCGACCGCGCGTGCCATCGCTGTCCCCTTCCGCCAGGGCGCCCTTGAAGTCCAGCACAAAACTTGAGTGGGCTCCTGTCAACGGGGCCCTAGGTCGTTCATGCGGCCATTCAGGTACATACCCGGGCAGGGCCCGCTCAGTCCGCGCGCGGCTCCCGCACCGGTGCGGGAGGCCCGGCGGCGGGCCCCCCGTTCCGAGGCGCCGCGGTGCCCGGGGCGCCGTCGCGCAGGGCCACGGCCTGCCGCGGGCGGTCGGTGATCAGTACGTCCACGCGCGGGTCGCCGAGGAAGGCGCGCATGGCGGGCCCGTCGTTGACCGTCCACACCATGGTGTACAGGCCGTGCCGGGCGGCCTCGCGCAGCACGTTCGCGCGTGCCAGCCGCTGGTGCACGGCGACGCCGTGCGCCCCGCAGGCCCGCACCCGCCGCATCGGGAACAGCTCGCTCGCCCGGATCGCCGCCAGCCGCGCCGGCGCGATCCCCGCGCCGCCCCGGCCCAGCGACAGGGCCGTCCGCACCGCGGGGAAGGCCTCGGTGATCGCGGCGACGGAACGATCCTCCAGGGTGGTGGCGACGAACCCGTCCCGGCCGAGCAGGGCGACCGCGCGATCGATCAGCGCGCGCTCGTAGCCGGTCTCCTTGAGGTCCAGGTGCGCGACGAGCTTCCCGGCGATCAGCTGCATGACGTCGTCCACGACGGGGACGGGACGTCCGGTGCGCGCGCTGAGCTCGGCGTGAGTGAGCGCGGTCAGTGGCGGCCCGTGGTGCCCCACCCGGGCGTCGTGGTGGACCACGAGCACATCGTCGGCGGTGCGCCGGATGTCGAACTCGGCGTACTCCGCGCCCGACAGCAGGGCGTCCTCGTACGCCTCCCAGGTGGCCGGGCCGAAGCGCTCGGTGCCACCCCGGTGGGCGGAGACGGCGGGACGTGGGGGCATGGCGGTCTGCTCCGAACGGTCGTCCGAACGGTCAGGCCGCCCCCGGAGGGACGGCCTGCGCCGGGTGCCGCCTGTCTCAGGCGAGCTTCGCCGACAGGGTGATCGGGACGGCCTTCAGGGCCTGGCTCACCGGGCAGTTGGCCTTCGCGTCCTCGGCGGCGGCGACGAACGCGTCGTCGTCCAGACCCGGGACGGTGCCCTCGACGGTCAGGACGATGCCGGTGATGCCCTCACCCGGCTGGAACGTCACGTCGGCCGAGGTGACGAGCTTGGTGGGCGGGGTGCCGGCGCCGGCCAGGCCGTGCGACAGGGCCATGGAGAAGCAGCTGGAGTGGGCGGCGGCGATCAGCTCCTCGGGGCTGGTCTTGCCGTTCGCCTGCTCGGCGCGCGACGGCCACGACACCGGCTGCTGGCCGATGCCGGAGGAGTCGAAGGTGACGACGCCGTTGCCCTCGAGCAGGTTGCCTTCCCAGACGGTGTGTGCGGAGCGCGTGGTTGCCACGGTTGTTCCTTTCGCATGCTCTCGATGCGACCCCGTTGCCGGGGTACTCGGCCCCTATCCGATCACATTCCGGCTCACCGCACGCGGAACACCGGACCACGTGCGGTGAACGGCAGCCGGGCGCCTTGGGGAATCAGATACGCGTGCTCGCGCCGCACCCGCAGCACGTCGCACCAGCCGTCGGTGATCACCAGTACCGGCGCCCCCCGGCGGGAAGTCCTCCGCCCGGTGCAGCAGATCGATCCCGGGCTGCAGGACCGTACCGCCGCGCCCGTGCACCCGTACCCGCCCGGCGATCTCGGCGACCGGCAGACAGCCCGCGTCGTCGGCCACCGCGTCGCAGAGGACGACCCGCGCGGCGGGTACGTCACGGGCCTCGGCGTACGAGGCGATGGCGCCCAGCGCCTTGCCGAGCAGTGCGCGCTCCATGGAGCCGGAGGTGTCGAGGACGACGCCGAGGGTGCGCCGGGCGACCTCCTCGGGCGGGAAGTGGCGCCCGCGCGCGGGATGTCGGGGTGGACGCCTGGCGCCGCGCCGGCCGGGCGTACGACCGCACCGGCTCCGGGCGGGGCACGAACTCGTCGAACCAGCGGGCCAGTCGGGCGGGTGACGGTGACGGCAGCCTGCACGCGTCCCGTGTGAGCGGTGCGCGGAGGGGGCGCAGCCGAATGTCGTCACGTCGAATGTGATGCGTCCGCGGGTCCGTCGTGGCTGGTCGCGCAGTTCCCCGTGCCCCTGAGGCGCGCTGCCATCACGGCATACACCAGCACCCCGGCGAACAGGAACAGCACGCCCTGGTAGACGGCCGCGTACCCGGCGCCCGCGACCAGCCACATCGAGAAGGCGGCCGCGACCACGGTGACCACGGTGTCCCGCACCAGTCGCCGGCGGTCGACCAGGTCACGCCGGCCGGAGGCGAGGTGGAAGAGCTGGGCGGCCGTGGCCAGCAGATACGGCACGGTCGCGGTGAACGTGGTGACCAGCACCAGCACCTCGAAGACCTTCGCCGTGCCGGCCGCGTAGTTGTAGACGGTGAGCAGCGAGGCGAGGACGACGGTGACCCCGACGCCGAAGGTCGGCACCCCGCGCCGCTTGCGCGCGAACGCGGCCGGGAACAGCCCGTCCTTGGCGGCGGCGTACGGGGTCTGAGCGCTCAGCAGCGTCCAGCCGTTGAGGCAGCCGGTCATGGAGACCAGCGCGGCGAGGGCGACCGCCCAGCCGCCCCAGCCGCCGCCGAACATGGCGTTCACGGCGTCGGAGAAGGGCGCGGTGGAGTCCACCAGGTCGTCGTGCGCCACCGTGCCGAAGACCGCGAGCGTGCCCAGCAGATAGACCAGCGCGGCGCCCGCGGTGCCGATGACGGTGGCCCGTCCGACGTTGCGGCGCGGGTTCCTGACCTCCCCGGCGCTGACGGCCGCGGACTCCACGCCGAGGTAGGAGAAGAGCAGGATCGCGGCGGAGGCCGAGACCGCGCCGATCGCGCTGCCGTCGCCGGTGTGGAACGGGCCGAGGTTGTCCGCGTCGAAGAAGAACAGCCCGCCGACCGCGACGAGCAGCAGAGGCGCGAACTTCAGCACGGTGGAGACCAGCTGGACGGCGCCGACGTAGCGAGTGCCCGCGAAGTTGGCGAGGGCCGGCAGCCACTGGACGGCCAGCGCGGCGAGGCAGGCGGTCCAGCGGTGGTCGTTCACCGGGATCAGGACGTCGAGGTAGCCGACGGCGGCGACGGCGAGCGCCGCGTTGGACACCCAGGTGGTGATCCAGTACGCCCAGGCGGCGAGGAATCCGGCGAAGTCGCCGAAGGCGGCGCGGGCGTAGACGTAGGGCCCGCCGGTGCGCGGGTCGCGTTCGGCGAGCCGCCCGAAGACCAGGGCGAGGGCGATGGCACCGAGGGTGAGCACGCCGAAGGCGACCAGGCTGACGGTGCCGAACGGGGCGACGGAGGCGGGGAGCAGGAAGATGCCGCCGCCGATGATGTTGCCCGTGACCAGCGCGGTGGCGACGGGCAGCCCGAAGCGGCGGGCGTGCCTGCCGGAGTCGCCGGCGGGGGTCTGCCGGGCCTCGGCGGGGGCTGCCGGGGTCTCCTGCGGGGCCGGAGCCGGCGGGGGGACGGTCCCGGTGACGTGCATGGGGTGGTGCGCCTCTCATCGAACTGATGCCCGGGATCGCCGGACGTCGCTCATGGTCGGGCATGGCCCGTCGGCGTTCCAAATCACACGATATTGTCCTGCGCGGCCTGCTCCGGCGCCGGAAAAGCTGTGGCTTCGCGAACCGTGGGCCGGGAATCGTCCAGCGGCACCTGCGGTCCGTTGCACTCCCGCAGCCAGCGGCGCAGCACCTGGTGGACCTGTTCCGCGCCGACCAGTGCCGCACCGTCGGCCATCGGCGTGGACAGCTCGAGCGGTGACAGCAGGAAGGGGCGGCCCTGGCAGCCGCCGAGCCCGCCGTGCGAGCCGATCTGCTCCTCGAAGGCGAGGACCTCGCCGTCGGCCGGGTCGTGGAAGGAGTTGACCATGATGTCGGCGGTGTGCGGGAAGGAGTGCGTGCGGCGCACGGCGTCCGCGGCGCCGGACCCGAACCCGGCGAGCGGCCCGGGGTGTTCGTCGTCGAGCTCGTCCACCGGTGTCTCGGCGCCGTTCGCGCCGAGCACGACGCCGCCGTGCTCCTCGCTGCGCACGAGCAGGAAGCCGATGCCGGGGTGGTTGGCGAGGGTCGGCAGCAGCGCCGGGTGACGGGCGTCGATCTCCTCCCTGCTCATCCGGTGGCGCGCGTCCGGGAAGGAGACCAGGCCGAGGTTGCCGGAGGCCAGCACGATCGGCTCCTTGCGGCGCGACGGGCGGCCCTGCTCGTGCTCCTCCTCCACCGGTCTGTGCAGGGCGGCCCGGACGGCGGCGCGCGCCTCCGTGCCGCTGCGGGTGCGGCGCGCACGGCGCGGCACGGGCAGTCCGCAGCCGGCCCGGACCAGGTCCGCGAGGGTGAGGCCGTAGCGGGCGCGGAAGGTCTCGCCGGGACTCTGCCCGTGGTCGGACAGGACGACGATCCGGTACGGGCGGGGGGCGTGCTCGGTGACCTTCTCGATCAGGGCGAGCGCCCGGTCGAGGCGTTCGAGGACCTTCTCGGCGTCCCGGCTCATGGGACCGGAGTGGTGCGCCACTTCGTCGTAGGCGACCAGGTCGGCGTAGACGGCGGTGCGCCCGGCGAGCAGGTCGCCCATGACCGCGGCGACGACGACGTCCCGTTCGACGACGGTCGCGAAGGCGCGGACGAACGGGTAGAGGCCGCCGCGGGAGACGCGCGGGCGGATCTTGCGCATCCGGGCCCGGGTGGACTGGGCCGTCTCGCGGCCGGCCTCGGCGACGAAGGACAGGGCGGTGCGCACCGCGTTGGCCGGGTCGGAGAAGTAGGCGAAGTAGCCCGCCCGGGAGCGGGTCTCGCGGCTGCGCCGCCGGGTGGCGATGGACAGCACGAGGGCCTGCTCGTCGGCGCCGCCGCTGAAGAGGTTGCCGCGGCTGGCGCCGTCGACGGTGAGCAGTCCGCCGTCGCCGGTGCGCTCGACGGCGCGGCGCTGGAGTTCGGCGGCGCTGGTCGGCCGGTTGCTGACCATCACCTCCTGGGTGTCCTTCTCGTACCAGCGGAACGCCGGGACGTCGAAGGTGCTGCCGTGCAGGATGCCCAGCTGGCTGGCGCCGGTCTGGCTGGACCAGTCGGTGCGCCACGGGGTGAGGCGGTGGGTGGCGCTGCCGGGGCCGTCGGCGGATCCGTAGCCGAGCCAGCGGGCGACGGTCGGCATCAGCCCCTTGCCGACGGCGGCCGTCAGCACGTCGTGCCCGACGCCGTCGAGCTGGACGAAGACGGTGCCCGGGGTGGCCGCTCCGGGCGGCACGGGGCGGCGGCCGCGGTGGGCGAGGCGGTACAGGCGGCGCCGGTAGGCGTCGTCGTCGCGGACGGCGAGGGCGGCGCCGGTGGCGGAGGCGACGGCGGACATCACGGCGGCGACGACCACCGCGGTCTCCGGGTCGACCGCGCCGCGCTCGGCGGGGTTCAGACGCAGCGCCACGAGCAGCAGCGCGCCGTTGAGGAAGAACACCAGCAGCCCGAGCACGAGCGCGGGCACCAGCAGCAGGAGCCGTACGAGCAGCGGCCAGACCAGGGCGGACAGCAGACCGAAGGCGCCGGCCCCGAACGCGGCGGTCACGGCGATGGTGGTGGCGCTGTCGCCGTCGGCGCGCTGCAACTCGAAGTCGGGCAGGATCCCGGCGAGCACGAGCATGGTGGCCGTGCTGACGGCCCACACCGCGACGCTCCGCCCCACCTGGCTGGCGACCCGCCGCCAACGCCCTCCGAGCACTCCCCGTACACCTCACGTCCCGGCCCACCACCGACGCGGACCTGCGCCCAGATTGTCACAACGCGTGCCGGAACCGTGGCGTTCCCCGGTACGAGGGCCGTACGACAGCGGTACGACGGCCCGTCAGCCCCCGTCGTAGCCCGCCGTCGGCATCGACAGCCGCCGGTGCACCCGGGCCTTCATCTGGGCGTCGTAGGACGGCTCGGCCCGCCCCACCGTCTCGACCCGCACCCCGCGCCGCGCGCACTCCGCGGTGAACTCCTCGACGTTCGCCAGGGCGCACTCCAGCACCCGGCGGCTCGGCGCCACGAAGAGGTCGCATCCCGGCCGTACGCCGTCCCACAGCGCGCAGTGGTCGGGGCGCAGCCCGCGGACCAGCAACTGCCTCGCGACGACGTACCCCCGCTCCGCGGCCCACCGCGCGCACATCGCGTGCTGGCTGCGGGAGTCGACCAGAAAGGGGTCCGCGTCGAGTTGCTCCAACGGCGTCAGACTGGCGATCGCCGTGACGCGCATTGCTCCCATGGCGCCCCCTCACCTCCGGGTTTCGCCGCCGACCCTACTCCTGCCCGTAGGCTTCGGGGAGTCGCGCGAAGGAGGCGAAGAGGTGCCGGTGGAGATCACCTGGTGGGGGCACGCCACCTGCACGGTCGCGGACTCGGACACACGGGTGCTCACCGATCCCCTGTTCGCCCGCAGGCTCGCGCATCTGCGCCGCCGCCGCGGCGCGATGCCCCCACCCGGCGCCTGGAGCGCGGATGTCGCCCTGGTCTCCCACCTGCACGCCGACCATCTGCATGTGCCGTCCCTGGCGCGGCTCGCGCCGGGCACGCGCCTGCTCGTACCCCGGGGCGCACCCCGGGCGGTACCGGCGCTGCGCCGGCTCGCCCATCTGCGCCTGACGGAGATGGCCCCCGGCGACACCACCCGGGTGGCCGATCTGACCGTACGGGCCGTGCCCGCCCGGCACGACGGACGGCGGCTGCCGGTCGGCCCGCTCCGTGCCCCCGCCCTCGGCTATGTCGTCGAGGGCGAGGCGCGCACCTACTTCGCCGGGGACACCGGGCTGTTCGACACGATGGCGGCGGACGTGGGCCCGATCGACGTGGCGCTGCTGCCGGTCGGCGGCTGGGGCCCGTATCTCGGCCACGGGCACCTGGACCCCGGGCTGGCCGCCGAGGCGCTGGTCCGGCTGGCGCCGCGCAGCGCGGTGCCGGTGCACTTCGGCACGTACTGGCCGATAGGCATGGACGCGGTGCGTCCGCACGAGTTCCACGCGCCCGGCGAGGAGTTCGTGCGCCTCGCGGCGCGGCGGGCGCCGAAGGTCGCGGTGCATCTGCTGGGGCACGGGGAGAGCGTGCGGCCGGAGGTCGCCCGATGAACTGGCTCGCTGCCGTCCCGGCGCCGATACCCGTCGAGTCCACCCAGCAGGCGATCGGGTATCCGACGCTGTTCCTGCTGGTGCTGGCCGGGGCGCTGATACCGGTCGTGCCGACGGGGGCGCTGGTGAGTTCGGCGGCGGTGGTCGCCTTCCACCAGACGGCGCCGTTCTCGCTGGCGCTGTTGTTCGTGACGGCGTCGCTGGCCGCGTTCCTCGGCGACGCCACGCTGTACTGGCTCGGGCGGCGCGGCCTCAAGTCGAGGAACGGCTCGCGCTGGCTGGAGGCGATCCGGGCGCGGGCGCCGGAGGAGCGGCTCGCGCAGGCGCAGGACAAGCTCGCCTCGCACGGTGTCGCGGTGCTGGTGCTGTCCCGGTTGGTGCCGGCGGGCCGGCTGCCGGTGATGCTGGCGTGTCTGCTGGCGGAGTGGCCGATGCGGCGGTTCGCCCGGGGGAATCTGCCCGCCTGTCTGGCGTGGGCGGTGACGTATCAGCTGATCGGGATCCTGGGTGGGTCGCTGTTTCCCGAGCCCTGGGAGGGCGTGGTCGCCGCGGTGGCGCTGACGCTGGTCATCAGTCTGTTGCCGGGGGTGTGGCGGCGGGTGCGGGGGTGGTCCACCGGGTGAGTGGCGATCCGCGGGCCGTGGGGTCTGGTCGCGCGGTTCCCCGCGCCCCTCAACGGCGCGGTCCTCGCGCCCGTCACGAGGTGCGGTCCAGCACCCTCGATGCTCCCACCTGCAGGTCCCACAGGTCCTCGCGGTCGCGGCCCGCCTTCTCCCAGGCCGTGCGAGTGCGTGTGAGGGGTTCCAGGACCGGCTCCGCCGACAGCACGAACGTCCCCCAGTGCATCGGCGCCATCCGTCGTGCGCCCAGGTCCTCCACGGCGCGTACCGCCTCCTCCGGATCGCAGTGCACGTCGCTGAGCCACCAGCGCGGGTCGTACGCGCCGACCGGCATCAGCGCGAGGTCGATACCGGGGTAGCGGCGGCCGATGCGCGAGAACCAGTGGCCGTAGCCCGTGTCGCCCGCGAAGTAGACCCGCCCGCCCTGGGGGGCGGTGAGCACCCAGCCGCCCCACAGGGTGCGGCAGGTGTCGGTCAGGGTCCGCTTGGACCAGTGGTGGGCGGGGACGAAGTCGAAGCGCACGCCGTCCAGTTCGGCCGCCTCCCACCAGTCCAGCTCGGTGACGCGGGTGAAGCGGCGGCGCTGGAACCAGGGGCCGAGCCCGGCGGGGACGAACACCGGCGTGTCCCGCGGGAGCCTGCGCAGCGTGGGGGCGTCCAGGTGGTCGTAGTGGTTGTGACTGATGACCACCGCGTCGACGCGGGGCAGTTCACTCCAGGGGACCCCGACCGGGGTGATCCGCGCCGGCGTGCCGAGGATGCGGCGGGACCAGACCGGGTCGGTGAGTACGGTGAGCCCGCCGACGCGCAGCACCCAACTGGCGTGTCCCGCCCAGGTGACGGCGACGGTGCGGGCGTCGACCCGGGGCAGCGGGCCGGGTGCGAAAGGCAGCCGGGGGATGTCGGCGAGGCCCTCGCGGCCGGGCCGCACGGCGCCTTCGCGGGCGAACCGGGCGACGGCCTTGATGCCGGGCAGCGGGGCCGTCAGCCGGTCGTGGAAGGTGCGGGGCCACACGCGCCGTTCGGCCAGCGGGCGGGGTTCGGCGAGCGGCGGGAAGGGGGGCGCGAGCGGTGGCACGGCCGGTGCCGCCGGCGTCCTTGGCGCCGGATCGTCGGCCTCCTGGGTGGGCGTGCTCGCGGTCGACTCGGACTGCTGCGTCATCGAGGAGACTCCCGTCGCTGAGCGTCGTCACGGAGATCGTCGAGTACCGACTTGAGGTTGATCAACGCGCGTTCCACGTGCGGCAGTTCCAACGGCGCCGGGGAGGCGAGGCATTCCGCGCGCTCGGCGTCCGTGCCGCCCAGCAGCGGGCCGGTGGACAGCCGTACGCGAAGTGCGCCGAGGTCGTCGCCGAAGCGGTGGCCGCCGGGTGCGGGCATACCGAGGCGGGCGGCGAGGAAGTCCTCCAGTTCCTGGGCGTCCCCCACGTCGTGCGCGGCGAGCCCGGACCGCAGGGGACCGAGGTCGACGTACAGATGCCGGCCGGCCTGCGGCGGCGGGGAGAGGGCGCCCGCGGCGACCACGGTGCGGTGCGCGGCCGCGGCCAGGCGCGCGTGCAGGCGTACGACGGCGTCCACATGACCGCCGAGCGGCTCGGGTTCGCCCAGCGCGTAGCCGGCCGCGGCGGCGACCGGCCCGGCGATACGCGCGTCGAGCGCGGTGAGCACGTCCAGCACGCGCGCGTGCAGCCCGTCCCCGGCCTCGCCCTCGGGGAACCGGGCCACTGCGGCGGGCCACCCGGCCGGCAGCAGGGAACCGGCCAGGTCGGTGACGACGGTGACCCGGCCGGGCAGCATCTCCGCCGGGCTGAGGAGCACCGTGGCGTGCGGGGCGTGCAGGGTGTCCCGCCAGGTTTCGTCGCTGACCAGGTGCAGCCCTTCGCCGGTGGCGGCCTCGACGGTCTCGTGCAGCAGCTCGGGAGGCGCCACCGTGGCCGTCGGGTCGTCGGCGACGGACAGCACCAGCAGCCGCGGGTCCCCGCCTTCCTCGCGCACCCGGCGCACGGTCTCCAGCAGGGCGTACGGATCCGGTACGCCGCCGCACTCGGCGGCCGTCGCGACATGGAACACCGGCCGGCCCAGCAGGCGGGCGTACGGCGCCCACCACGCGGCGCAGGGCCGCGGCACCAGCACGTCGCCACCGAGGGCCGCGGTCAGCGCCAGCAGCAGCGCGGGCGCGCCAGGGGCGGCCACGGCGCGGTCCGGCCCGGCGGCCAGTCCTCGCCGCTCCCAGTAGCCGCACGCCGCGTCCAGCAGCGCCGTGCCGCCGCCCACCGGCTCGCCGGCGGCGCGGCCCGCGGCGGCGGCGAGCACGGCGGACAGCTCCGGCGGCACGGGAAGTCCGTCGTCGGGGAAGGGCGGCCCGTAGCGGACGGGCCCGTGGCCTTCCCGTTCCGTCCGCCGCATGCCTACCTCCGCGCAGTCCCTGGTGCCGTGCCGGTGCCGTGTCGGGTCGCCCGGGCGCCGGGGCGGGCCGTCGGACGGTGCGTCGTGCTCACGGTTCCGGTCGTGCTCTCGCTCTGCGTACCCAGCGGGACGCCGCCTCAGGCGTCCCCTCGCGTGTCCCTGCGCCACAGCCGGTGACCGGCGGCACCGGCCGCTCCCGCGATCAGCAGCCCGCCCGCGACCAGCGCGGGCACGGAGTCGTTGAAGGTCCCGCCCGCGCCGGCCCGCACGCCGTGCCCGATCGAGGGACCGCTGCCGCACCACCCCTTCGGCTCGGCGCAGACGGGCGTGCCGCCGGTGGCGGCCTTGGGCGGAACGGTGAACGTCGCGCTCCACGCCGTGCCCGTCCCGCCGGCCGCCACGGCCGGGCAGGTGCCGTCGACGGACCACGCCGATTCCTTGCCGGCGGTGGCCGGATCGGCCGCGAACGTGCTCTCGGGCAGGAGGAGGGCGCTCCCCCGGTAGAGGGGTCCGGCCGACGTGGTTTCCTCGTCGACCACCAGTTCCAGCGTCACCGTGCCTTCGGCGAAGGCCTTGGAGGTCGCCTCGATCACCTCGGGCGGTGTCCCGGTCAGGGCGTCACAGACGACGGCGACGGTGACCGTGCCGTCCGGCTGGGCGGCGGCGGGCGACACCTCCGCCTCCGGCTCCGCCGACGCGAGCGGAACGGCCCCACCCAGAGCAGCCCCGGCTATGAGGAGTACGGACAGGACTCGGGCGCTGCGGCGCATGGGACGGGCTCCTTAGACCGACGGAAGGGTACGGATCCGCACCCCCCACAGCCATCACAGCCCGCGGCCCTCACTCCTGCCCGCGCCCGGACCCCATTCGCGGGAACGGCACACCCAACCAGGTGACAAGGCCCCGTCGCAGGCGGGCGCCGCGCCCCTAGGCGCTCCCCCGCATCACTTCCTGCCGGACCCGGTCGCAGGAGCGGCTGATCAGCCGGGAGACATGCATCTGGGAGATCCCCAGCTGCTCGGCGATCCGGCTCTGCGTCATGTCGCGGAAGAAGCGCATGTACAGAATCTCCCGCTCCCGCCTCGGCAGCGCGGCCAGCCGGGGCTTGACGGCCTCCCGGTCCACCACTGTGTCCAACGCGGGGTCGGCCGCGCCGAGCGCGTCGCCGAGCGAGTAGCCGTCCTCGCTGCCCGGCAGCTCGGCGTCGAGGGACAGCGCGCTGAAGCTCTCCAGCGCCTCGAGCCCGGCCCGGACGTCCTCCTCGGTCATGCCGGTGTGCCGGGCGATCTCGGCCACGTCCGGCTGCCGCCCCGAGGCGCCCTGGCCGTCCGTCGACAGCTCCTGCAGGGCGACGCGCACCCGGTTGCGCAGATCCTGCACGCGGCGCGGCACGTGGAGCGTCCACATGTGGTCCCGGAAGTGTCGCTTGATCTCGCCGGTGACGGTCGGGACGGCGTAGCTCTCGAAGGCGTGGCCGCGCGCGGGGTCGTACCGGTCGACGGCCTTGACCAGTCCGAGGGCCGCGACCTGGCGCAGGTCCTCGTAGTTCTCGCCGCGGCTGCGGAAGCGTCCGGCCAGCCGTTCGGCCATGGGCAGCCAGGCCTCGACCAACTCGTCGCGGAGCGCGTCGCGCTCGGGGCCGGCGGGCAGTGCGGCGAGCCGGCGGAAGGCGTAGGCGGTGTCGGGGGCGTCGTCGTGCGGGTGGTGCCGGGGGCCTGCTGAGCTTCGCATGGTGCGTCGCAACTCCCTTGCGGGTGCTTTGGATCGGGCGGTCACCGTGGAAGCGCGCAGCCGGTCCGGACGGGCCGTACGCGGGGGCCTGGGGGCCGCTCCCACGGACGTGCCTCCTGTCCGAAGCACTGTTTCGCGCCTGCCCTTGGCCCCTGGGCGCAAACACCCCCGCCCGGGTTTTCCGGGCGGGTAGGGGGTGACTCGTGACGGGTGCTGCCATGTCGTCACGTCCGGGAGGTCACTTCATGAGCACCAAGGTCTCCGACCACGTCCTGCAACGGCTGCGCGAGTGGGGTGTGGAGAACGTCTTCGGCTACCCCGGCGACGGCATCAACGGCCTGCTCGCCGCCTGGGGCCGCGCCGACGACCAGCCGCGCTTCGTCCAGTCCCGGCACGAGGAGATGTCGGCGTTCCAAGCGGTCGGCTACGCCAAGTTCAGCGGCCGGCTCGGGGTGTGCGCGGCGACCTCGGGACCGGGTGCGATCCATCTGCTCAACGGGCTGTACGACGCCAAGCTCGACCATGTGCCGGTGCTGGCGATCGTCGGCCAGACGCACCGCAGCGCGATGGGCGGCTCTTACCAGCAGGAGGTGGACCTGCACTCGCTGTTCAAGGACGTCGCCTCGGACTTCCTGGAGACGGTGACGGTGCCCGAGCAGCTGCCGAACGTGCTGGACCGGGCGATCCGCACCGCGTACGCGCGCCGGTCCCCCACCGCGGTCATCATCCCCGGGGACGTGCAGGAGCTCGACTACGAGCCGCCCACGCACGAGTTCAAGATGGTGCCCTCCAGTCTGGACCGCAGTGCCTGGACGGCCATTCCCTCGGAGGACGCGCTGCGCCGGGCCGCGGAGGTGCTGAACACCGGTGACAAGGTGGCGATCCTGGTCGGCCAGGGCGCGTCGGGGGCACGCGCGGAGGTGGAGCGGATCGCCGAGCTGCTCGGCGCGGGCGTCGCCAAGGCGCTGCTGGGCAAGGACGCGCTGAGCGACGAACTGCCGTACGTCACCGGCTCGATCGGCCTGCTGGGCACCCGCCCGTCCTACGAGCTGATGCGTGACTGCGACACGCTGCTGACCATCGGTTCCTCGTTCCCGTACTCGCAGTTCCTGCCGGAGTTCGGCAAGGCGCGCGGGGTACAGATCGACATCGACCCGCACATGGTGGGGATGCGCTACCCGTACGAGGTGAATCTCGTCGGGGACGCCAAGGAGACCCTGCGGCGGCTGATCCCGCTGCTGGACGGCGACCGCGGGCGTGAGTGGTTCGACACCGTGTGCGACAACGTGCACCGCTGGCGGGACGTGATGGAGCGCCGGGCGGGGCTGTCGGCGGACCCGATCAACCCGGAGTACGTGGCCCGGGCGCTGGACCCGCTGCTGCCGGAGAACGCGATCATCACCTCCGACTCGGGTTCGACGTCCAACTGGTACGCCCGCCACCTGACGATGCGCGGCAGCATGCGCGCCTCGCTCTCCGGGACGCTGGCGACGATGGGCTGCGGGGTGCCGTACGCGATCGGCGCGAAGTTCGCCCATCCGGACCGGCCCGCGATCGCGCTGGTCGGCGACGGGGCGATGCAGATGAACGGGCTGGCGGAGCTGATCACGGCGGCGAAGTACCGGGACCGCTGGCAGGACCCGAGGCTCGTGGTCGCCGTGTGGAACAACCGCGACCTGAACCAGGTCACCTGGGAGATGCGGGCCATGGGAGGCGCGCCGTCCTTCCTGCCCTCGCAGGAGCTGCCGGACGTGCAGTACGCCGCCTTCGCCCGCTCGCTCGGCCTGACCGGGGTCCGGGTGGAGAAGCCGGAGGACGTCGAGGCGGGCTGGCGGGCCGGTCTGGAGGCCGACGGGCCCGCGGTGATCGAGTTCGTGACCGACCCCGCGGTGCCGCCGATCCCGCCGCACGCGACCTGGGAGCAGATGGAGGCGACGGCCGAGTCGATCCTGAAGGGCGACGCCGACCGGGGCGCCATGGTCCGCCAGGGCTTCAAGGCGAAGATGCAGGAATTCCTGCCGGGACGGCAGAAGCGGTAGCCGCGGCGGGACGGGCGCCGCGAGGCAGGCGAAATCAGGCCGAATGCGGACCTGTGCACCCCGTGTCACCGCCCGCCTGCCGGGTACGCGGGGCCCGACCCCGAGAATCTGGAGCAAGACATGCAGCGAGGCAGTGACCGGCTCAGCGTCCACCGGGACGAGGAGATGAAGCACGAACTGCAGGGGCTGCTGAGGTCGGGCCACCCCACCCGCTCGGAGGAGTGGCACGACCCCGAGCCCACCGCCGAGGACGACCCGCGCATCGCGGGGGGCCCGGTCATGCCGGGCTCGCTGGCGGAGGTCCGGCTGGAGCTGGGCCGGATCCTGGGCCGCAGCCCGTTCCCCGCGGGCCCGGACGAGCTGATGAGCGCGCTGCGCCGGCGCCACGCGCCCGACCCCTTGATCGAGCCGCTGCGGCGGCTGCCCCGCTCGGCCCGCTACGGCAATGTGCAGGAGCTGGCCGAGGCCCTGACCCACGGTGAGCGGCGGAGGGAGACATGATGTCGGCCGACTATGTGCGCGAAGTGATGACGCCGGGGGTGGTGGCCGTCCGTCCGGACGCCTCGCTGGTGGAGGCGGCGCAGCTGATGCGCTCCCAGGACATCGGCGATGTGGTGGTGGCCGACGGACAGCGCGTGGTCGGGGTGCTGACCGACCGGGACATCACCGTACGGGCGGTGGCCGAGGGCATCGATCCGCTGACGGTGAGTGCCGCGTCGATGTGCACGCCGGACCCGGTGATCGTGGGCCCTCAGGACCCGGTGTCCACGGCGGTGGCGCTGATGCGCGAGAGGGCCGTACGCCGGCTCCCGGTCGTCGAGGACGGCATGCCGGTCGGCATGGTCAGCCTCGGGGACCTGGCGGTGGCCCAGGACCCGGAGAGCGCCCTCGCCGACATCAGCAGGGCCGAACCGGACGTCGCGGCCCGCCCCGCCCCCGACGTACGCGGCGCCGTATGAGGTGGGCACGGGCCGCTCACCGGCCGCTTTCCGCCGACGTTCCGCTGCACGACACAGGCACACGGAAGGACGCTGAGACATCATGCGTATCGCTTTTCTGACCGCTCCCGAGGGCGTCGAGCAGGTCGAGCTGACCGAGCCGTGGAAGGCCGTCACCGACGCCGGGCACGAGCCCGTGCTCGTATCCACCGCGAGTGGCGAGATCCAGGCCTTCGACCACCTCGACAAGGCGGACACGTTCCCCGTCGACGAGGTGGTGGGCGAGACGTCCGCCGACTCGTTCGGGGGCCTTGTGCTGCCGGGCGGGGTCGCCAACCCGGACTTCCTGCGGACGGACGACGGGGCGGTGGCCTTCGTGCGGGACTTCTTCGAGCAGGGCCGGCCGGTCGCGGCGATCTGCCACGCGCCGTGGACGCTGATCGAGGCGGACGTCGTACGGGGCCGGGTGCTGACCTCCTGGCCGAGCCTGCGGACCGACATCGGCAACGCCGGCGGCACCTGGGTGGACGAACAGGTCAAGGTGTGCGATCACGGCGCCAACAAGCTCGTCACCAGCCGCAAGCCGGACGACCTGAAGGCGTTCTGCGAGACGTTCCTGGACGTGTTCGCGAAGGAGAGCGCGTAACGCCGACGCGCGGCGACGCGCATCGGGCCGGGCCGGGTTCCGCACCGCGGAGCGCGGCCCGGGCGTGTGTCACACGGGGCCGGACTCCCGGGTCGCCGGGCTGCCCTGACCCCACTTGCCCACCGGGGTCCGCCCGTCGCGGGCCACCTCGTCGCAGGCGCGTTCCCGTGCACCGTCACGGGTGCGGCCGGGGGCGACGAAACGGCGCGGATTGCGGCGCAGGTACTCGCCCTCCAGCTGCGCCATCCGGTCGTTGTGCGTGCGCAGCGCGTCGTTCGAGCCGTACAGCAGGGTGTCGTGGCGCGTGCGGTGGATGGTCTCCAGCTCTTTCATGAGCTGCTGGTCATCCAGCCGGCCCGGGTCGACTCCGGTCATCATGGTGCCCCGCTCGTCGTGTTCTCTCATGCGGTACGGGTACCCGCCCGGCAAGCACTACCCCCGAGCGGCAACCGGGAGGGAGCCATGGATCTCGCGTTCCTGCATCCACTCTACGAACATCCGGGCCCTTGGGCCTCCGTGTACGTCGACCTGTCACCGCACCCGCAGGACGCCACCCGTCAGCGGCGACTGACGGCCGAGGCGATGTCCCGGGAGCTCGCGGGGCAGGGTGCCGACGAGGCGACCTGCCGTGCCGTGCGGAACGCGATCGAGGAGCTGAAGGACTCGCCCGAGCCGCACGGCAGGGCCCTGTTCGCCCGTGCGGGCGCGGTGGTCCTCGATCCGCCGCTGGCCCGCGCCCCGCGGCGCGACCGGGCCCTGTGGGCACCGCTGCCCCGGGCCACCCCGCTGCTGGACCTGACCGGCGAGGACGCGGTGGCCGTCGTCGCGTACATCGACCGCCGGGGCGCCGACTTCGAGCTGCGCAGCGCGCTGACCCGCGAGACGGCCGGTTCGGTCACCGGGCGCCAGTGGCCCGTGCACCGGACGAGCACCGCCGACTGGTCGGAGCGGCACTTCCAGCTGCGGGTGGAGAACACCTGGGAGCACAACGCGGCGGAGATCGCCGACGCCCTCGCCGTGTGCCAGGAGGAGACCCGTGCCGATCTGCTGATTCTCGTCGGTGACGACCGGGAGCGACGCTCCGTGCACGAGCGTCTGCCCAAGCGGCTGCACGAGCGCGTGGTCGACGCCCGGCACGGTGCGGGCAGCCGGCTGCTCGACGGGGACGTGGAGGAAGCCCGCGCCACTCATGTGCGCCGCCGTGCCGAGACGGAGCTGGAGCGGTTCCTGGCGGCCCGCGCACCGGACGACGAGGGTCGCGCGGAGGCGGTGGAGGGCGTGCCCGCGCTGGTCGAGGCGGCGCGCGAGCACCGCATCGACGAGCTGGTGGTCCGCCCGGACGGCGGGGACACGCACCGCGAGGTGTGGGTCGGCGAGGACGCCGACCAGCTGGCGGTGCGGCGTACCGAGCTGAAGATCCTCGGCGAGCAGAACTCCTGGTCCGCGCGCGTGGACGACGCCCTGCTCCGCTCGGCGGTGGCGACGAACGCCGCGGTGATCTCGCTGGCCCCCGCCGAGGCGGCCGGTGAGCAGGACGTGCCGGTGGGCGGCCTGGGCGCGCTGCTGCGCTGGACCTGACCGGGGCCCGCGCACCCGCGCCGGCCGCCGGCCCGGAGTGCGGGTCCTAGCGGGCCCGCTCCACCCGCCGCTCGTCCCACACCGGCTCCGGCGTCTCCCGGACCCGGCCGTCGCTCCCGAAGACCAGGAAGCGGTCGAAGGAACGGGCGAACCAGCGGTCGTGCGTGACCGCCAGGACCGTGCCGTCGAAGGCGTCCAGGCCTTCCTGGAGCGCCTCGGCGGACTCCAGGTCCAGGTTGTCGGTCGGCTCGTCGAGGAGCAGGGCGGTGACACCCTGGAGCTCCAGCAGCAGGATCTGGAAACGGGCCTGCTGGCCGCCGGAGAGCCGGTCGAAGGTCTGTTCGGCCTGGCCGGTCAGCTCGTAGCGGCGCAGCCGGGACATCGCGGCGCCCCGGTCCTGGGCGTGCTCGCGCCAGAGGATGTCCAGCAGGGTGCGGCCCATGAGCTCCGGGTGGGCGTGCGTCTGCGCGAAGTGCCCGGGCACGACCCGCGCCCCGAGCTTCCACTCCCCCGTGTGCGCCACGTCGTCCCCGGCCAGCAGCCGCAGGAAGTGGGACTTGCCGGAGCCGTTGGAGCCGAGGACGGCGACCCGCTCGCCGTAGAAGACCTCCAGGTCGAACGGCTTCATCAGGCCGGCGAGTTCGAGCCCCGCGCAGGTGACGGCCCGCACGCCGGTACGGCCGCCCCTGAGCCGCATCGTGATGTCCTGCTCACGCGGCGGTTCCGGCGGCGGGCCCGCCTCCTCGAACTTGCGCAGCCGGGTCTGGGCCGCCGCGTACCGGGACGCCATCTCGTGGCTGACCGCGGCGGCCTGACGCAGATTCAGCACCAGCTTCTTCAGCTGGGCGTGCTTCTCGTCCCAGCGCTTGCGCAGCTCCTCGAAACGGGCGAAGCGTTCACGCCGGGCCTCGTGGTAAGTGGCGAAGCCGCCGCCGTGCACCCAGGCGTCGGCGCCGGCCGGACCGGGTTCGACGGAGATGATCCGCTGGGCGGTGCCCGCGAGCAGTTCGCGGTCGTGGGAGACGAACAGGACCGTCTTGCGGGTCTCGGTGAGGCGCTCCTCCAGCCAGCGCTTGCCGGGGACGTCGAGGTAGTTGTCGGGCTCGTCGAGCAGCAGCACCTCGTCGGTGCCGCGCAGCAGCGCCTCCAGCACGAGCCGTTTCTGCTCGCCGCCGGAGAGGGTCCGCACCTGCCGCCACTGCGCCGTGTCGTACGGCACCCCGAGCGCGGCCGTGGTGCACATGTCCCACAGCGTCTCCGCCTCGTAGCCGCGCGCCTCGGCCCAGTCGGCGAGCGCCTGCGCGTACCGCATCTGGGCGGCCTCGTCGTCGACGGTCATGACGGCGTGCTCGGCGGCGTCGACGGCCTTCGCGGCCTCTCGGACACGCGGCGACGACACCGACACGAGCAGGTCACGCACGGTCGTCTCGTCCCGTACGGAGCCCACGAACTGGCGCATCACGCCGAGCCCGCCGCTGACGGTGACGGAGCCGCCGTGCGGCTTCAGCTCGCCCGAGAGCAGCCGGAGCAGGGTGGTCTTGCCCGCGCCGTTCGGTCCGACCAAAGCGGCGACGGCGCCTTCGCCCACCCGGAAGGACACATCGCCGAGCAGGGTCCTCCCGTCGGGGAGGTGGTACTCGAGGTGCGCGGCTTCCAGATGTCCCATGAGGCCGCATTGTGCGGGCGGCCGGCGAGATGGGGCAAACGGATAACTGGTCGGGTGCGCCGCGCCGGGCGCTACCGGGCGTGCCCGCTCTCGTCCATCGGCCGCCCGGTGGGGCCGCCCTCGCCCGCGGGGGCGACCGTGGACCCGGCCCAGGTCAGGGCCTTCCAGCCGTCGGAGGGGGAGCCTTCGAGGATCACCACACCGGTGTTGTCGAGCGGGCGGGCGGCGGCGAAGGGCACGTCGACGTTGCCGGCGCGGGCGGCTGTCCACATACGGATCACGGCGCCGTGACTGACCATGGCGACGGTCCCGGCCCCGTCGGCGGCGGCCTCCGCGACCACGGCGTCGAAGCGCGCGAGCGTCTCCGCACCGCTCTCCCCGCCCGGCATCCGCAGTCCGGTGTCGCCGTCCGCCCAGGCGAACACGGTCCGCATGTACTCCTCGCCCCGCCGTGAGCCGCCCGGCAGCATCTCGAGGTCGCCCGCGAACACCTCACGGATGCCGTCCCGCACGAGGACGTCGAGGCCGCGGGCCGCGGCCAGCGGCGCGGCGGTGAGCTGGGTGCGCACGAGGGTGGAGGCGTAGACGGCCTCGACGGCCTCGTCCGCGAGCGCGGCCGGCAGGGCGGCGGCCTGACGCTCGCCCAGCTCGGTCAGACCGGGACCCGGAACGGCGGTGTCCAGCAGGTAGGCGACGTTCGACGGGGTCTGGCCGTGGCGGACGAGCAGCAGGCGCACGATGGGTTCCTCCGGGTGCCGACCACCACGGGTCGGACAGAAAGCGGCCACTTCAGGGTACCCGCCCTTATATGAGCCCAGACGTCGACCTCACCGTCCTGAAACCCGGCCGCCACGCGCTGCGTGAGCGGCTGCTCGCACTGGACAACCGGCTGTTCGAGTTCGCCGCCGCGCAGAAGTGGCCGGCCGCCGAACCCGTGCTGCCCAGGCTGAGTCGCAGCGCGAACCACGGGCTGCTGTGGTTCGCGACCGCCGGCGTCATCGCGGCCAGCCGCACGCCGTGGGCTCGCCGGGCCGCCGTCCGCGGGGTGGCCTCCCTCGCCCTGGCCTCGGCCACGATCAACACCATCGGCAAGCGCAGCGTGCGCCGCACCCGCCCGGTCCTCGACGCCGTACCGTCCGTGCGCCGTCTCAAGCGCCAGCCGATCACCACGTCCTTCCCGTCCGGCCACTCCGCCTCCGCCGCGGCCTTCGCGGCCGGCGTGGCCATGGAGTCCCCCACCTGGGGTGCCGCCGTCGCCCCCGTCGCGTTCTCCGTCGCCATGTCCCGCGTGTACACCGGCGTCCACTTCCCGAGCGACGTGCTGGCGGGCGCGGCACTCGGCGTGGGCGCCGCGTTCGCCGTCCGGGGGCTGGTGCCGACGCGCGACCAGGCCACCCTTCCGCCCCGGCCGCGCGCCGACGCGCCGGCGCTGCCCGAGGGCGAGGGCTTGGTCGTCGTCGCCAACACGGCGGCGGGCAGCTCCGACCGGGTCCGGGCGCTGCGGGACGCGCTGCCCCGGGCGGAGGTCGTCGAGTGCCTGCCGGAGGAGGTGCCGGAAGAACTGGAGAAGGCGGCCGCCCGCGCCCGGGTGCTCGGCGTGTGCGGCGGCGACGGCACGGTGAACACCGCCGCCGAGATCGCCCTGCGCCACGACCTGCCGCTCGCCGTGCTGCCCGGCGGCACGCTCAACCATTTCGCCCTCGACCTGGGCGTGGAGGACGCCCGGGAGCTGGCCGGGGCCGTGCAGCAGGGCGACGCGGTCCGCGTGGACGTGGGGCGGTTCGTCTGCGGCACCAAGCGGGGCATCTTCGTGAACACGTGCAGCCTGGGTGTGTATCCGGAGCTGGTGCGCGAGCGTGACCGCTGGTCGCACCGGATCGGCAGCTGGCCCGCCGGAGTGCTCGCGGCGCTGCGCGTGCTGCGCGCCGACGGGCATCCGCTGGAGGCGGAAGTCGGCGGCAGGGCACGACCCTTGTGGCTGCTGTTCGCCGGGAACGGCACCTACCACCGGATGGGTCTCGCCCCGGCACGCCGGATGAACCTCGCGGACGGGCACCTCGACGTGCGGGTCGTGCACGGTGGCCGCAGGCCCGCGCTGCGGCTGCTCGCCGCCGCCCTCGCCGGGCCGCTGACCCGCTCCCCCGCCCACGCCGCCGTCCAGGTCCGCCGGCTGCGGCTGTCCGGCGTCGCCCCGGGCACCCTGCTCGCCTACGACGGCGAGGTCACCGAGGTGGCGGGCGAGGTGTCACTGGAGAAGGTGCCGGAGGCCCTGGTGGTCTACCGGCCGCTCCCCCCAGAGGACTGACGTTTCGTCAGTCCGTATGGCGAAAGCATCTGTCTCACCATCCGGCCGGACGCGTACCGTGACCAGGACGCGATCCGGCCGGACGAGAAGGGGTACCGCCATGCCGAAAGCGCAGGAGACCGCCGTCTACACCCACGGGCACCACGAGTCGGTGCTGCGGTCGCACACCTGGCGGACCGCCGCCAACTCCGCGGCGTACCTCCTCGGCTCGCTGAAGCCGCACATGCGGATCCTGGACATCGGCTGCGGCCCCGGCACCATCACCGCCGACCTGGCCGCGCTGGTCCCGGACGGGCACGTCACCGGCGTCGACCGGTCGCCGGACATCCTGGAGCAGGCGCGGGCCACGGCAGCCGGGCGGGGCCTGACCAACGTCGACTTCGCGGTGGCCGACGTGCACGCGCTCGACCACCCGGACGACTCGTTCTGCGTGGTCCACGCCCATCAGGTGCTCCAGCACGTCGGTGACCCGGTGCGGGCGCTGCGCGAGATGGCGCGGGTGACGAAACCGGGTGGGTTCGTCGCCGCCCGCGACGGCGACTACGCCGCGATGACCTGGTACCCCGTCTCACCCGGCCTGGACGACTGGCTGGACCTGTACCGGAGGGTGGCCCGCGCCAACGGGGGCGAGCCGGACGCGGGGCGGCGGCTGAGGGCCTGGGCGCTGCGGGCGGGGCTCACCGACATCACGGCCACGTCGAGCACCTGGACGTACGCGACGCCGGACGAGCGGGCGTGGTGGAGCGGCCTGTGGGCGGACCGCACCGTGGCGTCCGGGTACGCGCGCCAGGCGGTCGAGGGCGGCCACGCGACCGAGGCGGAACTGCGGGCCGTGGCGCGGGCCTGGCGGGAATGGGGAGAGGCGGCCGAGGGCTGGTTCGGCGTTCTGCACGGGGAAATCCTGTGCCGCAAAACCGGCTGAAACACCGGTTTATGGAAACTCGGCGAACAGGAGGTTCATCATGGTTCCCATCCTGCTCGTACTGCTTCTCGTGCTGATTCTCTTCGGTGCCGGGTTCGCCGTCGAGGTGCTCTGGTGGATCGCCATCGCGGTGCTGGTCCTGTGGCTGCTGGGATTCCTGCTCCGTGGCACGACCCCCGGCGGCTCCAGGGGACGCTGGTACCGCTGGTGACCGCCTGACCCCGGGCGTCAGTCCCGGGGCAGCAGAGGTCCGAGCGGCCCGAGGTCCAGGTTCAGGTCCTCGGGCCGCAGCCCGTAGCGGTCCCGCAGCTCCGTCATCCGGTCGTCGAGCAGCATCAGGGTGAGCCCGATCCGCTCCTCCTGCTCCTCGGTCAGGTCACCCTCGTCGAAGCGGCGCAAGGCCTGCCGTTCCATCAGCTGGCGCAGCAGCTCCACGACGGTGAGGACGAGCTTGACCAGGTCGCGTTCGACCGTGTCGGGCTCCAGGTCGAGCTTGCGGGGGGCGCTCACGTCAGATCACCCCAGGGCGAGGGAACCTGTTCGTTCACGGAACTGATCAGGGCGTTGAGGTCGATGCGGACGAGGTCGACGTCCGCGATGCGCAGGGTGATGTCGCCGGTGATGACCACGCCGCCGGCCAGCAGCCGGTCGAGCAGGTCCACCAGGGCGATCTCCCGACGTTCGATCACCGTCACGGCTTCTCCCCCGCGAAGGAGTAGGCCGCCCAGGGGCCCGTGAGTTCCACCCGGACTCCCGGCATCTCGTCCTTCGTACGGTCCACGATCTCCACGAACTCCTCGGACTGGCCGCGCGGCACCAGATAGGCCGCGTTCAGCACGTTGCGGCCCGAGGCCCCGGACAGCTGGGCGCTCTGGGGGGCGTGCAACCGGGAGTCCTCGGCGTGCGCGGCGAGCCTTTCGTGCAACCGGTCCGCGAACTCCTCGACCTTGCGCAGGCCCGTCTCGCGGTCCTTGACGCTGCGGCTGCGCCGCCGCAGGTAGTCCCGCCCGGACATCGCCTTCGCGGCCGCCCGCCCGTTCTCCGTGTCCGGACCCTGCGGGGATTCCCCGGACTCGCCGGACTCGCCGGGCCGACCGGATTCCGCGGACTCGCCGGCCGCCGGTTCGGCGTACACCTTCACGCCCCATTCCACCCGGCCCGCGAGCCGGTCCAAGGTGCGCAGGAAGTCGCCCTCGCGGGCCTCCAGCATCATCCGTACGCCGCTGTCGTCCCGGAAGACCGTGCCCAGCCGGAGCGGCAGCGGCGTGGTCACCGTGGTGAGCGCGTCGATCACGCCCTGGTGGCCGCGGGCCGTGGCGGTGAGCCAGTCGAGGTCCTCCAGATGGGCGCGCAGCGCCTCCTCGGCGAAGTCGTGCTCCGGCACCGAGCTGACCACCGCGACCAGGCCGCCGTGGTGCAGCAGCTTGGGTGGCGCACCCGCCACGCCCGTCAGCTGGGACTGCAACGCCGCGCCGAAGGGGCGGCAGACGGCGTACACGTACCGCAGTCCGGTCATGGGCTCTCCTCCTGTGCGCGGCCGGTCTCCAGCGCCGCCAGCCGCTCCCGCAACTCGGCGTTCTCCTTCGCGAGTTCCCTGCGGCGAGCGCCCGACGACAGAGCCGGGTCGTCCTCCCACCAGTCGATGCCCATCTCCTTCGCCTTGTCGACGGAGGCGACGATGAGCCGCAACTTGATGGTGAGCAGTTCGATGTCGAGCAGATTGATCCGGATGTCGCCCGCGATGACGACGCCCTTGTCGAGCACCCGCTCCAGGATGTCGGCGAGGTTGGCGCCGCTGTCGTGGCCGTACGGGTCGGGCAGGCGGGTCGGTGACGTCATCGACGGCTCCGGGCCTCTGCGTCGTCCCGGTACTCGTCGTCGATCTCCTCGGGCTCCTCGGTGTCGTCGGTCGCCTCAGGCTCGTAGGTCTCCTCGGCCTCCTCGGGTTCCTCGGTCGTGTCCTGAGGTCCGTGTTCCCCTTCCGCGCGAGGATTCTCGTCCTCGTACTCCTCCTCGTCGGGCTCCCGCTCCTCGTCGTAGTCGTCCTCGTACTCGTCGTAGCCGTCGTCGTCCTGCGCCGCCTCGTCCTGGCCGGCCTCTTCCTCTTCCTCGGCGACCACCTCGTCGTGGTCGCGGACGACCTCGCCGTCGCGGATCTCCCCGCGCCAGCCGTCCTCCGCCTCGCCACGGAGCGTGATGTGGCGGGCGAAGTTCTTCAGGTCGAGCCGGGCGCGGCGACCCTGGGCACGCCAGAGGTTGCCGGTCTTCTCGAACAGGCCCTTCGGGTAGTACTCGATCACCAGCAGGACCCTGGTGAGGTCGTCGGCGATCCGGTGGAAGGACACGACGCCCTTGGTGGATCCCTTGGCGCCCTCCGAGGTCCAGGCGATCCGGTCGTCGGGGACCTGCTCGGTGGTGCGGGCCTTCCAGCTGCGGTTGGACCAGAAGACCTTCAGCTGCCAGTCCGAGCTGGTCTCGTCGGCGCGCTGGGCGCTCTTGACGCCCTTGGCGAAGGTGCTGAAGTCCTGGTAGCGGGTCCACTGGTCGTAGGCCGTACGCACGGGCACGCCGACGTCGACGTACTCCAGGATCACGGTGGGCCGGTGGCCGGAGCCGCCCTTGCCCTTGCCCTTGCCGCCGGTCATGTTCTTCAGGGCGCCCACCACGTTGTCCTTGGCCCGGGAGGCGCCGAGTTCCAGCGCCGAGCGCACCGGGCCCTTGCCCTCCGCGAGTTTGCGGCCGCCGTCGAGGGCGAGCCGGGCGAAGCCGGGGCTGCGGCCGTCGGCTATGTCGTTGAGCTTGCCGGTGGTCTCGCCGAGCTTGCGGCCGAGGCCGGTGAGCAGCCGGGTGGCCTGCGCCGCCATGTACTCCTGGGCCTCCGCCTTCAGCCGGTCGGCGGCCTCGCTGTGGGCCACGCCGCTGAGCGGGTTGGAGCGGGCCGCCCGGCCCGCCGTGGACGCGGCCGATCCGAGAGTGTCGGTCATCGGTCACCGCCTCCCTTCGGCGTCCGGGCGCCGGGGCGCGCGGATGCCGTCTTACGGCCGGCCGTCTTGGCGGAGGCCGTCTTGCGCGCGGCGGTGCGCTGGGCCGCCGCCTTCTTCGCCGGGGCCGCCTTGCGGGCGGGCGCCTTCTTGGCGGCCTTCTTCGCCGCCGTCTTCTCGGCCTCGGCCTTCTTGGCCGGGAGCTCCTTCGGGGCGGCCTTCCCGCGGGCCGCCCGCCGGGGCTCCCCGTCGTGGCGCTCCTCGTCGTCGGGCTCGCCGTCGTCCCGTTCGTCCTCGGCGCGCTCGTCCTCGTAGCGCCCCTCGTCGTCCGGTTCCTCGTCGTCGTACCCGAGGTCCCGGCCGCCCGGCACGGCGGCGCCCAGCCGCTCGCGCATGCCCGCCGTCCGATCGTGCAGGCGGTCGGCGAGCGAGTCGAGCTGCCGCTCCACCAGGGCGCCCGTCGCCGCGCCGCCCACGCCCCGCAGGTCCTGACGGAGCTGGTCGCCGAGCTCCTTGAACTGCGGGTTGTTCCGCAGCTGCCCGGACACCAGGTCCGCGAGCGCCCGCGGGCCCAGGTTCATCCGCTTGCCGGCGACGAGCGTGCCGACGGCGAACGCCAGTTTCATCTTCTTCGTTCGTCCAAGGATGTATCCGGCCCCTACCGCGAGGCCGAGTCCCACTCGATTCATGGTGCTGTCCCGTTGCCCGTTCCCGCGCCCTTGCGCGAAGCGATCTCCAGCCGGTCGAGGAGTTCGTCCTCCTCCCGGTCGAACTCCTCCTCGCTGATCTCCCCGGCCTCCAGCCGCTCCTCCAGCCGGGCGAGCTCCGCCCGGACCGTGGCGGGGTCGTAGTAGATCCGCTCCGCCTCGTGGAGCACCTGTCCGATGACCCAGGCGCTGCCGCGCACCGGTGCGAACGGCAGCAGCAGCACCTCCGAGATCAGTCCCATCCCCTCACCCGGCCGCGGTGTCCACACCGCCGGCCGTGCTGCCCGCCGGCTCGGCGGGGCCAGGCTCGACGAAGCTGTACGGGGGCAGCGGGCCGTTCACCCGCACCTCCAGGTGCGGCAGGTCCTTGCGGCCCTGTTCCACGGCCGCCAGGAAGTTCTCGGCCGAGCGCCGGTCCACCAGGAACGACACGTTGGTGAGCCAGCCGCTGGACTCCGGGCCCACGCTGATCGCCTCCGCGGCAGGTTCCAGGAGCCGCTGGAGGGCGAGCCCGTCCTCGGCCTCCTTGGCCTGCACGGCGGCCGCGACCATCTCGCCGAGCCGGATCTTGTCCTCGTAACCGCCGCCGCCCGCCTTGCGGTTGGCCTCGGCGAGCGCGCGGATCTCCGGGCTCTCGGCCATCACGTGGTGCAGGACGGCTTCCTCGACGTGGTTGGCCTTGATGTTGTACTCGATCCGGCCGTCCAGCGCCGTCAGGCGTTCCCGGTAGTGCGCGGCGCGTTCCACGAGCACACCCGTGACCGCCGCGTCGTCCGGGGCGACGCTGCCGAACCGCATCGGCAGCACACAGCCGGCCGATCCCGCCTCGGCGAGCACGTTCTGATGGGCGAGCAGGTCCTTGCGCTTGGGGCGCAGCCCTTCGGGGGCGTCACTGACGACGGCCGCGAGGTCGCCCTCCTTGAGGATGCGCACGGGCCGGGCCGGGTCGCCGACACCGCCCATGCCGTCGGGGAGGGCGGGGTGCGCGCCGGAAGCGATGCCGTAGACGTACGTGCTCACTCCTGCTCCTCCCTGCGCCGCGAGGACGTGGTCTTGCGGGCGCGCGGCCGCGACTGCGACTCGCCTTCCTCGCGGGCCTGGCTGAAGGCGTCGGATATCGTCTGCGCGGCACCGGACAGGGCGCCCTTGGACTTGCCGCGCGCGCCGGACTCGGTGATCTCGCCGACGAGGTCGGGCAGGCCGGGGCTCTTGCGCGGCCCGGCCTCCAGGTCGAGTCGGTTGCACGCCTCGGCGAAGCGGAGATAGGTGTCGACGCTGGCGACGACGACCCGGACGTCGATCTTCAGGATCTCGATGCCGACCAGGGAGACGCGCACGAACGCATCGATGACGAGCCCCCTGTCGAGCACCAGTTCAAGCACGTCGTAGAGGCCGCTGCTGCCGCCTCCACCGCCGGTCTGCTGTGCCGGTACAACGGTCATGCCGGCTGTTCCTCCTTGTGGATAGCTCTTGTGGACCAGGTGTGGCTACGGACGGACGCCTAGCGCCTGCCGGTGTCGGCCCGGCCGCGCTCGTAGCGGCGAAGGCGCCGGTAGCCGGTGAGCTGCCCGTCGGGGTCGAGGTCCACCTGGTAGCTCGCCATCAGGCTCATCGTGTCTGGCAAGCGGGCGAGTTCGAGGACCTCGACCTCCAACGACCAGCCGTCCTCGGTCTGTTCGAAGGACGACACGGTCTCGGCGGCCATTCCGGTGAGCTCCGCGAGCTGGATGCGCGCGTCGCGCAGCACCTGCATGGGGCTCGGCCGGGAGTCCGCCGTCGCTTCTTCTTCCTGCTTCTTGGGGGAGTTACGTGAATTCTGCGAATCCGAAGTGTTCTTTGTGTTCGACATGGCCACCTCGCAGTTCGGGTGGCCGCTGATCCCTTGGCCAAACCTTCGGAACCCACACGCTTTCCCCGCAGGACGTATCACGCCTGCGCAGCGGCGGTACGTGCGTCAGCCACGCAACGCCTCGAGCCGGCGCCGGGCCGGGCCGAGGGCGCGCCCCCGATTCAGCACGCCGGCCCAGGGGTTGGTGCGGGCCTGGTCGACGGCGTCGGCGACGGTCCAGCGGCGCGGCCCGAAGCCGGGGTGGTCGAGCTGGTCCCAGCCGACGGGCACGGCGACTGGGGCGCCGGGCCGGGCGCGTACGGTGAAGGGGGCGACGGCGGTCTGCGCATAGCCGTTGCGCTGCACGTCGAGGTAGAGCCGGTCCCCGCGGTCCTTCTTGCGGGCGGCGGTGGTGTACCGGTCGGGGTGCGCGGCGGCGAGGGTGTCGGCGACGTCCCGGGCGAACTCCCGCACCTCGTCGAAGCCGTGCTGCCCGTTGAGCGGCACGACGACGTGCAGCCCGCGCGAGCCGGTGGTCATCAGCGCCGAGGGCAGCTTCAGTTCGTCGAGCAGCTCGCCCAGCAGCCAGGCCGCCTCACGCACCGGCGCGAAGGACTCGCCGGACGGGTCGAGGTCGAACACCAGCCGGTCCGGCCGGTCGAGTCCGCCGGTCCGGGAGAGCCAGCGGTGCAGGGTGAGGCAGGCCTGGTCGGCGAGGTAGACCAAGGTGGCGGCGTCGTCGCACACGGTGTGGCAGACGGTGCCGCCCTCCTTGGGCACCTCGACGCGGGTGATCCACTCCGGATAGCTCTCCGGCGTGTTCTTCTGCATGAACTCCGGACCGTCGAGGCCGTCCGGACGTCGCTGGAGCATCAGCGGACGGCCCCGCAGATGCGGCAGCATGAACGGCGCGACGGCCCGGTAGTAGTCGACGAGATCCCGCTTGGTGTACTCCTTCGCGTCCCCGCCGCCGGGGAAGAGCACCTTGTCCGGCCGGTGCACCTCGACGGTGCGCCGGCCGGCCCGCACGGTGTGGCCGCCGTCACCGCTCACCGAACGACCGCCTGCTCCACCAGCAGTTGTACGGCGGCGGTGATGGACTCGGCGTCGATGCCCGCGGCGTGCAGCTGCTGGTCGGGAGCGGCCGAACCCGGCATGGTGCGTACCGCGAGCCGTACCAGCCGCGGGGTGGGACGCCCGTCGAGGAAGGCGTCGAGGACCGCGTCGCCGAGGCCGCCCTCCTCGCGGTGGTCCTCGACGGTGACGAGGCAGCCGGTGTCCTCGGCGGCCTGCCGCAGGGTGAGCCGGTCGACGGGCTTGACCGAGTACAGGTCGATCACCCGCACCTGGATGCCCTCGCCGTCCAGCGCCTCGGCCGCGGCCAGCGCCTCGGGCACGGTGACGCCCGCGGCGACGAGGGTCAGCCGGTCGGTCGCGGAGGAGCGCAGGACCTTGCTGCCGCCCACCGGGAACTCCTCGTCGGGGCCGTAGATCACCTTGTTCTTGCCGCGCGAGGTACGCAGATAGCGGATGCCGTCCAGGTCGGCCATGGCGGCGACGAGACGGGCGGTCTGGTTGGCGTCGCACGGGTAGAGCACGGTCGAGCCGTGCACGGCCCGGAACATCGCGAGGTCCTCGAGGCCCATCTGCGACGGCCCGTCCTGTCCGATCGCGACGCCCGCGTGCGAACCGACCAGGTTGATCCCGGCCCCGCTGATCGAGGCCATGCGCACGAAGTCGTAGGCGCGGGTGAGGAAGGCCGCGAACGTAGAGGCGTACGGCACCCAGCCGCGGGTGGAGATGCCCACCGCGGCGGCGACCATCTGCTGCTCGGCGATGTAGCACTCGAAGAACCGCTCCGGGTGCTCCTTGGCGAAGGCCTCGGCCCGCGTGGAGTCGCTCACCTCCCCGTCCAGGGCGACGACGTCACCACGTCCGGTGCCGAGAGCGGCGAGCGCCTTGCCGTAGGCGTCGCGGGTCGCCACCTCCTCGCCCTTGTCGAAGCGGGGCAGGTCGACGTGGTCCTCACGGACGACGTGCAGCAGGCGGGCGGCCGGCGGCTCCTGCACATGGACGCGGAGTTCGCGGGGGCCGCCGAGTTCGGCGATGGCCTCCTCGGCGTCGGGCAGCGGCTTGCCGTGCAGCCCCTCGCGGTCCTGGACGGCCTCGACGCCCTTGCCCTTGAGGGTGCGGGCGAGGACGACGGTCGGCTGGCCCTTGGTCGAGATCGCCTCTCCGTACGCCCGGTCGACCGCGTCCACGTCGTGCCCGTCGACCTCGATGGTGTGCCAGCCGAACGCCTGGAAGCGGCGGGCGTAGGCATCGAGGTCGTGGCCGTGCCGGGTGGGGCCGCGCTGGCCCAGCCGGTTGACGTCCACGATCGCGGTGAGGTTGTCGAGGTTCTCGAACGAGGCGTGCTCGGCGGCCTCCCATACGGAGCCCTCGGCGAGCTCGCTGTCCCCGCACAGCACCCACACGCGGTAGTCCGCGCGGTCCAGCCGCTTGCCGGACAGGGCGATACCGACGCAGACCGGCAGTCCCTGCCCCAGCGATCCGGTGGCCGTCTCGACCCACGGCAGCCGCTGCGGTGTGGGGTGCCCTTCGAGCCGGCTGCCCAGCTGGCGGAAGGTGAGCAGCTCGGCGTCGTCGAGGGCACCGGCCGCCTTGTAGGCGGAGTACAACAGAGGCGAGGCGTGCCCCTTGGACAGCACGAAGCGGTCGTTGCCCGGGTGGTCCGGACGGTCGAAGTCGTAGCGCAGGTGGTGGGCCATGAGGACGGCCATCAGGTCGGCGGCGGACATCGACGACGTCGGATGCCCGGAGCCTGCGGCGGCGGAGGCCCGCACGCTGTCGACGCGCAACTGCTGGGCCAGCTCGACGAGTTCGCGGGTGTTCATCGGTCTCCTTCGTCGGGGGTGTCGGTGCGCTTCACGGGGCCCGGTGCGGGGTGGTCGTCTCCGCGTCCGGGGGCGGACCGGTTCCTGGCGGGTGCGCCGGCGCCTTGCTTTCCGGCGCCTTGCCTTCCGGCGCGGTGCTTCTCGGCGGGTGCGCCCCCGCCGTGCTTCCCTGCGCGATGTTCGTCGGCGGGTTCGGCACCGGGCCGGCCCTTCGCGGGGTCCGTACCGGCGGCGTCGGGCGACGCGGCGGCCCCGGGACCCTCCCGGGCCTCGGCCCCGGTCCCCGCGCCGGCGCCCTGCTGCGCACCGTCCGGCACCCGGGCCAGCTCCGGCGACGCCGTGTCCAGCGGCACCGACCAGGACCGTACGAGCCCCAACTGCACGGCCTGGCGCGGCAGTACCGCGTCCAGCAGCCAGTCCGCCGCCACCCGCACCCGGTTGCCCGGCATCGCGGCGAGGTGGTAGCCGCGGGTGACGGCGCCGGCGGCGACCCCGGACAGCGCCACTCCCAGTGGGTTCGCGGCCGCCTTGGCGCCGCCCAGGTCGACCACGAACCCCAGGTCCCGGTGCCGGTAGGGGCGCCGCTCCCCGTCGCCGAAGGAGGCGGCGATGTTCCGGGCGCACACCTTGCCGTGCCGCCAGGCGTGCTGCGCGGTCATCGGCGTGTACCGGCCGGGGTTTTCGAGGTCGGGCACGGCGGCGGCGTCCCCGCACGCGAACACCTCGGGCCGGCCCGGCACCTGAAGGTAGGGGTCGACGAGCAGCCGCCCGCGTTCCATGGGCAGGTCGAGCGAGTCGGCCAGCGGGTCGGGCCGTACGCCCACGCACCACACGATCGTGCGGGTGTCGACGAACTCCCCGTCGGTCAGCAGCACCCCGCTGTGCGTGGCCTCCTTCACGGAGGTCCCCATCCGCACGTCGACGCCCCGCTCCCGCAGCACCCGGTCGGCGGTGCGGGAGAGCCGTTCGTCCATTTCGGGCAGGACGCGCGGGGCGACGTCCAGCAGGATCCAGCGTGGCCGCATGCCCTCCCGCAGGGGCTGCTTGCGCACCTGCGCGTCGGTGTACATCTGCCCGTGCGCGGCGACCTCGGTGCCGGTGTAGCCGGCGCCGACCACCACGAAGGTGCAGCGCGCGGCACAGCCCTTGGGGTCCTCGGCGGCGGCCGCGAGCTCGACCTGCCGGGTCACGTGGTCGCGCAGATAAAGCGCCTCGGGCAGGCCGCGGAAGCCGTGGGCGTGCTCGGCGACACCGGGGATGGGCAGCAGCTTGTTGACGCTGCCCGCGGCGAGCACCAGCCGGTCGTACTCCAGCGTGCCGCCCCCGCCCTCGGGGTCGGAGTAGTGCACGGTGCGGGCGTCGAGGTCGATGCCGTCGGCCTCGCCGAGCACGAGCCGCACCCGTGGCAGGGTGCCGGACAGGGAGACGGTGACCCGGCGCGGCTCCAGGAGCCCGGCGGCCACCTGTGGCAGCAGCGGGAGATACAGGAAGTAGTCGGTCGGGTTCAGCAGTGTGATGTCGGCCCTGCCCCGGGCCAGCCGCGACAGTTCGCGGGCCGTCCGGTAGCCGGCGAAGCCGGCTCCGACGATCACGATGCGGGGTCGACTCACGGTTGCTCCTCCGGAGGTGGTCTCGTCCGAGGTTTTCCGCGTCCCCCTGGTCAGGGCACCCAAACCCGGACGGACCCGCCGTTCGGCCCGGCGTTTGCCGCTCCGGCGGCCGGTTACCCGGGCCGGTGTTCCGCCCCGACCCGCTCCGACGCGGAGGTATCGCCCATGCCCGAATACGGCTATTTCCTGTCCTGCGAGGAGTTCGGTCCCGCGGATCTGGTCGAGCAGGCGAGGATGGCCGAGCAGGCCGGATTCCAGGCCCTGTGGATCTCGGACCACTACCACCCCTGGAACGACGCGCAGGGGCAGAGCCCGTTCGTCTGGTCGGTGATCGGCGCCCTCTCCGAGGCGGTGTCCCTGCCGATCGAGACGGCGGTCACCTGCCCGACGGTCCGCATCCACCCGGCGGTGGTGGCGCAGGCCGCCGCGACCAGCGCGGTGATGACGAACGGCCTTTTCCGCCTCGGCGTCGGCACGGGCGAGGCACTCAACGAGCACATCGTCGGCCACACCTGGCCGCCCGCCTCCGTCCGGATGGAGATGCTGGAGGAGGCCGTCCAGGTGATGCGCAAACTGTTCACGGGCGACGAGGTCAGCCACTACGGCACCCACTACAAGGTGGAGAACGCCCGCCTCTACACGGTTCCCGACGAGCCCGTCCCGATCGACATCTCCGGCTTCGGCCCGCAGGCGACGGCCCTCGCGGCGCGCGTGGGCGACGGCTACATCACGATGACGCCCGAGGAGTCGATGGTGGAGCAGTTCCGCAAGGGCGGCGGCGGCGCGAAGCCGGTCAGCGGCGGGACGAAGGTCTGCTACGCCACCGACCGCGACCAGGCGGTCCGTACGGTCCACCGGCTGTGGCCGAACCAGCTGCTGCCCGGCGAGATGGGCCAGGTGCTGCCCTCGCCGCGCCACTTCGAGCAGCTGGAGTCACTGGTCACCGAGGAGATGGTCCGTGACAACACGGTGTGCGGCGACGACGTCGACGAGCACGTGGCCGCGCTGAGCGCCTTCGCCGAGGCGGGCTTCGACCGCGTCTACGTCAATCAGGTCGGCCCGGACCAGCGCGCCTTCTTCGACTTCTACCGCACGAAGGTGCTGCCGCGGCTCCAGTCGGGCCGGTGACGCGAAGGCCGCGGCCGGGACGTCGT